>JABHYP010000157.1 GCA_018656855.1 Candidatus Latescibacterota bacterium
CAAGTATCTACAGGGTGCCCCTTCGGGGCAAACACAGGGAGAATTACACCTTAAATTATA
Organism: Candidatus Latescibacterota bacterium; assembly: GCA_018656855.1. GTDB lineage: Bacteria > Latescibacterota > Latescibacteria > Latescibacterales > Latescibacteraceae > JABHYP01. Next base: position 61 of record JABHYP010000157.1, read on the forward strand.
ACGATATTTGTCTTGACAAAGGGGTACACTTCATTATTTGGAAGCAAATATTACATGATGGCGAGATAATAGCCACTGGCGATGTCAACCAACTTCTATCCGAAGTCGGCGCAAAAAGAGACTTAAATTTGGAAGCTAATTACAGCGAAACAATTGTAGAAAAAATTGTTAAAGGCATCGGAACAAGCGAACAAAAAAGAAACGCCATCACCAATTTTGTCACCTACGGAACTCCAACAACTCAACCTCTCGGAGCAGGGGAAAGAGGTGGTGTTGTAAACAGTTTCAAAACAGCTTTCGGGAAATTGCCAACTACAGAAGAAGACTGGAATGATGTCATAAAAATCGCTAACGGACGATGGCCGAGCCAGACAAACGAAACAGCCGAATACCGGGCAACAATCAATTTCCGAAAAGTGTATTTGAGAAATCCGGATAGGAATAACGCTCGCGATGACGCGGCCATAACCGTAATGGCTTATGGCTTGCGTCCGGCAAACAGAAATCTTGAAAACGAGAAAAAAGCTATTGGATATTTTAATAATATTTATGGCTATTCACCGAAAACTGCTATGGCGTGGGACATTATAAGGGCGATTGCCTATTCAGGAGCGACAAGATAAAAAAAACAATCAAAAAATAACAAATATCGCACGAAACCGCGCGATATTTTTTTTGGGGGAAACAAGACAGTAGGGTGTTCTGGATGAAGACCGATTTTGTATAGGATAAAGAAACAGTAAAGGAAGAAGCGGTAATATGGAACAATTTTTTATGCATTACTGTTCCTGAAGTGGCCTGATAAACATACTCCAGTAATACTCAGCCGCTCCTTGTTGTGACAAGGCATCCTCACGATGATCTCCAAACATTTGCATACCCAGAGGCTTGATTTGAAGCGCGTATCCATCATCCACAACGTTCATAGACTCATTAAAACTGTTTCTCTGGATGTCTCCAGATTGAGAGTATGATATTCCCGGAGAGCCAAAGCTACTCCCGCCATACCAGATAGAGCATTGTGCAACTCGTTTCCCGCTGCCATAGATGAAAGCCGCGAAACTTGTTTCACTCAAGCGCTTGAATCGTGTCTTTATTTGCGGGTTTCGTGCAGGGAGCTCCTGCAGAGATCCTTCAAAATAACGTGCAATGTACTCGTAGCTATCTTCTAAAAATTTGTCCCGTTCGTGATCATCGAATTTTCGCTTAATCCTTAAATTACTTGAGCGATCACCTATGTGTACACGTGTTTCAGAATCCACACGACACTCTTTTCCATTCGGAGACGATTTCGAGGCCGGGAACAACTTGGCAGCATCGCGAACATCCTTTGCAATAATGGTGAAGGCCTCATGCTGATTGGCGTACATCGAGACAGGTTTTCCATCAATCGGTGTAGCTCTCAAATGACCAAACGGGGCAGATTGCCAATCACAGGGGTGTAGAATCACTGGAATTACAACTGCGCTTCCTTCTTTGTGTTTCTCTAAAGCACGCGTCATCTCCTTCTCGTAGCAATAATCCGATGCGAGAAAATTAGCGCTAACAAGAAGCAAGATGATTTGAGAGGACTCAAGCTCGGAACTAATAGCTTGATTGAAATCACAGCCAGCAGTGATACGGCGATCATACCAAGCCGAGATCACCCCTTGACGTTTCAGTAGGGCCAAGTGGGTTTCAAGCTCGTTTCGTAGTTCCTCATCTTTATGTGAATAGGAAAAGAATAGTTTTGCCATAGTATTTCCACTTTACACAATTCTATATGAAATGTTTGAACTGCTTAAGGAATGCTACTAAATTGCCACCCGTAAAGTTTGCGTCGTTTAAACCCCGCTTGTTCCAAAGATCAAATATGTCCTTTTCTTGGAGGTTAGGAGGTCTATTTCCACCCCCGCTTGTTCCACAAGTTGGAGTGGACAACACCATATTCAAGCTACCCTCATGGATAGATACTCTTACACAAACAATTAGTCCATCTGCTCTGCGCCTATTAATCTGCTGATTTATCCAATGCTCATCGATACTACCGATCTCCCTTTCCTCGTCTCCGATTCGAATTTTAATCATGTCTGCTCCTTTATTGCCTGTACAATACCCTTGAGCGTTATGCTAGAAAAGTTTTAGTTGCAGTGGCTATCACGGTATCAATAACCTGTTGCTTTAACTTAGCGACATGAATCTCTGTTAGTCCTACCTGCGTGATTGCTTTCATTTTAGCCAATTCTGCTTTCCCAGCGACAGCCATTTTGAATCCGGCAACTGACATTTCTCCAACTGCTAACTGCTGAATCCACTTCTTTAAATCTTCATCTACCTCTTTCACAAAATCCAAACCGTCTTTGACAAGCGCATCCGTTTGCTCTTTGAGTTCCTGTTTTCCCAACTCATTGAGGTTGTCTTTCAGTTTGTCTATGAAATCTTGCATACTAGCCATGATTCATCCTTTCAATTGTTTTTTATCTTGGCGGCTTCGAGTTTAATGATCTCGTCAAAACCTTCCAGGATATTTTTCTTATTCGCTTCAATATCTCCTTTCAATAGTGTGCCATTTTTTCCCCAGAGCTTGAAAAATCCTCCCAGGAGATTCCCTTCTGGATCTTTTAAAACTTTCCATTGACGAGCTGTCAGTTCGTTTTTCGGAAGGCCATTGGCATATTCATAAGCTGCATCTATATGAATCCGGAAAGCCCGTACCTCATCGGTATGGTTTACATATGGCTCCGTAGCTTGGTCCATGAGCGCAGACGCCTCTGCTTTCAACGTGGTAGCGTTCAAGTACGCTTGCTGATCAAATACAGCGATCATTGAGCTACAGGATAATATCATGGAGACCATAACGAGTAGCAACATTTGCAATCGCATGCCCTTGGAAATTATTATGCTATTCATCGCGCACTCTCCTTTCAATTTTTAGTTCCTATGGTATTTGAAATTTATGTATTTATGTAAAGTATTGGTACCAATGAAATATGTCAAGAAAATAGTATATGAATTGATTTCAGTTATCACCAAAAACAACTGTTTTTGACGCACTCAATTCCGACCCCTGAAAACACTGGTTTTTCAGGGTTTTTTCATGCCCGTTCCGGACGGGTTTTTGACGCAGGGCTTTTTCTGTGATACGGTGAAAGAATAAACATGCTCTTTCAAAATCTAAAAATCACCTTTATCGAAAGGAAACGCCCATGTGGAACACACCCACGAAAGAACAACTTGACCGGATACCCCGTTTGTACGAAACCGAGAACGTCCCAACAGAGGAAAAACTCATACACCTTCATTTCTTCATCGGCGGGTGCGACTGGTATGTATCTGAATATGACGGCGATGACTTGTTTTTCGGATTCGCAATTTTAAACAGTGACTACGAAATGGCCGAATGGGGCTACATAAGCTTTGCCGAAATGAAGTCTATTAGCGTTCACGGCCTTGAAATTGACTGTGAAACGGACTGGACGCCGAAGAAAGCAAACGAGATTGAGAACATTCGTATCGCCCAAGGCTGGAAACAGCCTGTTCAGGGATGAAGCATAACACGAAACCGAGGAATACTACCGCCATGAAATGGAAAGAATTTATTGACTTGCATTCCAACCTCAGCCCGGATGAAGAAATTGCCTGCATCCTCTGGACAAGACCGGATGTTTTTGAAAAAGCCGGAGAAGAATACCCAAACGTTGTCATGACCGATGAAATCGCGGACGAAGTGCTTTGTCGTATGGACCGCAAATCGGATTGTGAAAACGGCATGACCTGGGATTCGCTCGAATATCACCTTGAAGCAGTACTCCAGGAACTAAACCTGATCTGACACCCTCACCTCACGAACAAAACCCATCCGCTTCTGCCTTCCTCTTCCATTGTAGCAAGGGAACCCGCCTTTCCAGTAAAGGCGATGGACAGCTTACGCTTTTTAGCTACCTGACCACACCTTGACAGGAGGCAACAGCCCTCTGCTTTCTCAATGGATGAGAAGTCAAGAAGACGGTTTGTCTCTCACCTTATTACACCGTCACCCAGGAAAACAATATGAAAAACAAGATACAGGAAATCCTGTCAACAATCGTAGCTCGCTTTGAGTCGGGCGACATTCCGGAGGCAGTGGCATATAGCATGTTTCCGGTCGCCGATATTCCCAGCGCAAAGTGGAGCCTTGTCAACCGGACGCTTCAGTTCCTTGCAGGCACAGCAGACGGACGGGGATATAATCAATGGAAAACTTCCAAACGCTCAGTCAAGAAAGGGGCCAAAGCATTCTACATACTCGTTCCGTACATGAAGACGCAGGAAAACGAGAAAACCGGCGAGGAGGAAAAACTCCTCAGGGGTTTCATGGCAAGGCCGGTATTTAAAGTAGAGGAAACTGAAGGAGAACCACTGGATTACGAACAGATCGAACTGCCCGACCTACCCCTTATGGAGAGAGCTCTGGAGTGGGGCGTTTCGGTTAAAGCTATCCCCGGTGATTACCGCTATTACGGGTATTTCGCATACGAAAAGAAGGAAATCGCCCTGGCCACACCCGAAGAAAAGACCTTTTTTCACGAACTTGCACATGCCGGGCACGAAAGAATCAAAGGAGGACTTACACCCGGACAAGATCCATTTCAGGAAATAACCGCCGAACTATGCGCTCAGGCTCTTTGCCGCCTTGTCGGGAAATCCGGAGAAAAGCATTTCGGCAATTCCGCACGGTATATCTCAAACTATGCCGAGAAAGCGGGGATAACCCCTCACGCGGCGTGCCTCAAGGTATTATCTGATACGGAAAAGGTATTGAATCAAATATTTCTGAACAATTAACCTTTTTTGAATGGAGGCACGATGACGCCCAATCAACTTGCCAGAGTGATAACCAGCCTCCAGCACCGACGAAAACTATCCCTGACCATAGACGATTTGGAAAGTGAGATTATTGCCTTTCTCATCACAAAAGGTTATGAGGACAAGCCGGTAGTTATTAACGGGTGGAAACTTCTTTTTAACGGGCAAGAGCTGGTTATTAGCGAAGCTCCCGTTGAGAATTTGGAACAAATAGAACTCTTTGAAGGGAGTGTGAAATGAACGGATTGATTATTCACGCCTTGCCGATAGGCACAGCCTGAAATGAGGTCAGAGATGTTTAGAGAAATGGAAATGAACATTCCTCCTTTGAAAGAACTGATGGCCTCAATCCCGAAAGAAGAGCTTACTGAAGAAGTTTATCAGAGGATTTGCTATTTCTACGCGTGGGAAGTATCCCATTTGCTGGAAATGGCACATTCGGCAGAAAGGCCGTCGATTTCATTTTTACCGTTTACAAAGTCCGGGAGTCAATTCATTGCCAATTTTTGGCTCAATGATTTGACTATCCCAAAAGAAAACAGCTACAATTTTCATGGCCAGAACACCAGTCAATGGAAATATGCAGGCTGTATCCTTTACCAAGACGGCAGAGTAAGCACACACCATTAAAAGGAGGGAACTGAAAATGGCACTCAGGAAAATCGGCGCATTATGGACGAAGTCTGACAAGCACGGCAAGGACTACTTGGCCGGTCAGCTTGATCTCGGTGTTCTCGGCAAAGTTCAGATTGCTGTTTTTCAGTCGACGGAGAAACAAAATGAGCAAAGCCCGGATGCTACCATTCACATGTTTGAAGGGGATTGACGAATAGTCAAATAGGAGGTATGATAATAGTGCCTAATTGTGATTTTTCCGAAAAGGGGAAAACGCAATCGACCGCCAGACTGAAAACAAAGGTTTGGCGGTTTTTTTATTGTCTTTTTGAAAAAAATTCTATTGACAAATCCGAATCATTTTACTACTGTTGCAACAGGTTCACTTTTCATCAGTTAAATGAACCTTTTTGAATTTTAAACTCTCCCATAACTCCAATTATTACAAGCATATCCCGCCATATTATCCGTCTCTTCAATTTTGATATTTTCCCTCTTTTTTATCGTTTGACTTCTTTTTTTCTCACATCCCTATCTTACGTTTCATATCCCCTGTCGTCCGTTGCCGCTATGCTGTAATCCCTGATTTGTAAGGGATTATTACGTCCTCTATTCCTATTCGCCTCCCTCTTATTCATTAAAATTTCCCTCTTTATGCCTATCGCATCATGGTTCACCTTTCTGATGAAAAAAGAACCACTTTCTAAAGTACAAAATATTCAATGGGTTATGGACGAGCGAAAATGTCTGAACACCAAAGAAATACAAAAATTACGGAAATCATGCACTTCAGCCAGGGCGTGTGGTTTGCGGTGCG
>JABHYP010000158.1 GCA_018656855.1 Candidatus Latescibacterota bacterium
CTCAACTTCATCGAACCAACCGACGGGACAGCTCTCATCAACGGTATCGATGTGACGAGAGACCCGCTCGAGGCAAAAAAGTATGTCTCGTACGTCTCTGAGAACGTCATGCTCTACGGCAATTTCACAGCCCGTCAGAACCTGGACTTCTTCGCCAAGCTCGGCGGTAAGAAGAATCTGACTAAAGAAGACTACTACATGCAGATGCGTAAAGTTGGCCTCCAGGAAGACGCTTTCGAGATGCGGCTCAAGAACTTCTCAAAAGGTATGCGCCAGAAGCTCGGTATCACCATTGCCATCATCAAGGATGCCCCCAATATTCTCTTAGACGAGCCGACATCGGGCCTCGATCCTAAGGCTGCGGCGGAGTTCATCAAGATTCTCAAGGGGCTTCGCGAACAGAAGAAATCCATTCTCATGTGCACCCATGACATCTTCCGTGCAAAAGATATTGCCGACCGTGTGGGAATCATGAAGGAAGGGCGGCTTGTGATGGTCAGAACTCGTGATGAGTTCCTCGAAGACGATCTTGAGAAGGTATATCTCGAATACATGCAAGAAGCGGTGGCGTGAGGTAAAAAAAGGCGAAGGCAGAAGGCAAAAGGGGTAAGGCATAAGTGTAAAAGAAAAAATAATGAATACTCAATTCTCAATGCTCAATTCTATAATATGACACCGGACAACTGACCACGGACTAACCTGAAATCTGGAATCTGAAACTTATTATCTGAGGAAAAAATGATTCTCACTATTATTCTCAAAGAATTCCACCAGCACCTGATCTCTTTCCGCTTTGTTGTGTGTTTCATTCTTTCGGTGATTCTTATCGGAGTCAGCGTTTACTATCGAAGCGCCAACTATTCGGAGAGACTCAAAGATTATAACGGTGCAGTTATTAACAGCCGTAATGAACTGGAACAGATTGAGGCGTTATCCTTTCTTCAGCCGAAGGTTCACAGACCTCCTTCCCAAGGAAGCGTTTTTGTGGAAGGCATCGAGGGAAAGCTGGACACGGAGGTGACAATCAGTCATCATCATATCCCCGTTGAAGCGGCCGGCGGCAAAGCAATAAATCAATTTGCAGCTACGTCACGGGTGTTTGATTTTTCCGATGTTGTAATAATAGTATTAAGCCTTCTTGCATTTCTGCTCTCGTATGACGTTGTCTCCGGCGAGAAAGAACGCGGTCTTCTGGGGCTCTCGCTGTCTAACTCGATTCCGCGACATCAGATTCTTTTAGGGAAATATCTCGGAGGTCTTCTTCCGCTGATTTTATCAATTGCTGCGGGTATGCTCGTGTGCTTCCTGATAATGCTTCTCGCCCCTGATATACAGATAACATGGGATTTAACTCTCAGAACCTTTCTGTTTATGTTTGCCTCTGTGGTTTTTCTTTCCCTGATGCTGCTTTTGGGGATCATAGTGTCGAGCACAACCCGCCAGTCCTTCATTTCACTCATTTTTCTTCTGTTTATATGGGTGCTTTTCGTGTTTATCGTTCCCAGGGCTGCACAATACTCCGCTCTCCAGTTAAAAACGGTTACGAGCAAAAGAGGAATAAACGAACAGATCGCTCAGTTGAAAAACGAAATGAACGGTAAAATCGATGAACATAAAAAAACAATTAATCCCCAAAGGCTCAATGCAGCCATGACTGGTGATGGCAAGGGTAACTTAATGCTCACTACCGGCTTCAATCCGCCTCAAACCGTTGAATACTTCCGTCAGCACTTTGCGTATGCCGGTCCCTTGCAGATTGATTATGCGCAGCGTTTCTGGAACGTAGAAAGGCAGCACATTGATGACCTTGATAAACAGGCTGACTTTGCCCGGGCTTTATCTACATTTTCTCCGACATCTATTTATAAAAGGCTTTCAGCAACAGTCACAGGTACTGACCGTGCGAACCACGAAAGTTTTTTAAACGCGGCACGAAGATATCGTCTGGGGATAATAGATTATATCGAATCACAGGGCGGATTTTCATCTGACCTATATTTCATGCAGTATGATTATAATCCGTCCGTGGTGGAAATTCGCCTGTCAAATGAATTTGCTCCAATACATCGTAAGGCAATGGCAATTTTCCGATCCGGACAACGGGATGGATCGGAAGAAATAATACAGGAATTCGTCGAGAAATTGCAGAAATTACGTCAGTATGGTAAAGATCATCCGAATGAAGCGAGGAAACCGGATATATCCGGTATGCCGATATTCAGGTTTACTCCTCCTGATTTTTTATACGATGTGAAACGCTCAATGGCGGGCATAGGTCTTTTGATATTTTTTAACATATTGGGTTTCCTCGTGGCACACGTGGCTTTTTTAAAATATGATGTCCGATAGACGTAGGTGATAAAATGCTTGGTACGATTATTAAAAGAGAACTCCATGACAATATTCTGAGTGTCCGTTTCTTTATCATTTTCGTGATAGTCACCGTGTTAATGTCCTCGTCCGGTCTGCTTTTCATTAAGAAATACACAATGCTACAGGAGGAATATAGCGAGGGATTCTTTAACAACAGGCAGGAGCTTTCCAGTCAATCCGGTCGATTGCGAAACCTTATACACTTTTATCAAACTTTCATGACTTCTCCCAATCCTCTTCGGTTCATGGCGGATGGCGATGAAAGCGAACTGCCCAATTCGGCTCAGCTTTCCATCTGGAATATACGAGACGTTGATAATATCGGCTCCGGCAATCCATTCATGTCCGGCCTGGGTGACATTGATATTGTTTTTATTATACAGGTAATCATGAGCTTTGTTGCGCTCACACTGACTTTCAATTCGATATGCGGCGAGAAGGAGAGCGGAACACTCAGGCTCAGCCTTGCAAACAGTATTCCCCGCGACAGGCTGCTTCTGGGAAAATATATAAGCAGCATGATTATTATCACCATTCCGTTCGCCATAGGATTACTCATTAATATGGTTATAATAAACATTTCCCCGGTTATAACGCTTGAATTCTCTCAATGGCTCCAGATTATAGCGGTTGGTGCATTGTCGGTTCTTTACCTCTCTTTCTTCGTACTTCTCGGAATGGCAGTATCCGCCCGGACAGGCAGTACGCCTGTGAGCCTTGTTATGCTGCTGCTTATCTGGGTTATACTGGTGGTTGTTATTCCCAATAACTGGGCTGGAATACTAACCGGAAAGCTCGCATCAGTCCCTGCCCCCGCCGAGATTGAGGAAGAAGCGAGGAGAGCTTCTGAAGAAGTGAGAAGCCGGTATCCCAGTGACTACGGGACGAATTATGAAATTGGCGATCCGCGGAATGTTCCTCATGTCAAAGTGTCGATGGAAGCACACGATGCATTTGAAAATGTCTATGAGAATTACAGGAACAGAAAAATAGGTGTCATAGAATATGTGCGTATGCTCACGAGGATTTCTCCGGCTGCGGTGTACCGGTATGCATCTGAGACAGCGGCAGGGACAGGTCTGGCGCATGTGAAACATTTTCTGAGAAGAGTCGATGTATACAAGCGTGAACTGGAACAATTCTTCCATGAACAGGATACGAAGGATTCTGCAAGCCAGCATCTGTATTACCATGTCGATTATGTATCACAAAAGCCTTTTCAGGCTGTGGATGTGCCTGAATTTCACGAACCGCCGATGCCGGTATCGGAGGGTTTGGGGCTGGCAATTTATGATATATTAATTCTTGTTTTATTTAATGTTATTCTCTTTGCTTTTGCACATGTTTCATTCTTGAGGTACGATGTGAGGTGAATAAAAAAAGGCAGAAGGCAGAAGGGGTAAGGATAAAGGATGAGAAGACAGGCACAGAGGCACAGAGGAAGAATACAGTAGTCAGCGGTCAGCAATAAACTGACCGTTGTAATTATTAACAATTATTTCGGCGAATAAACATCTGACATTATAAGTCAAACCAATGTTGTATTAGATTTTTCGGGCAAGTTACTAAAGGCATATAATATTTATCTGTGTTTATCTGTGGCTGATTTTTTCTGTTTTCATCAGTCAAAATAAAAGTTCAATTATTTTTTGTGAATAATCCGGTTTATTTAGCAGAGGGGGGCAGTAAAGTGAAATTAGCTGATACAAAAAAAACAGAATCGGTGATCTTCACAATTTTTAAAATGGAATTATTAGACCATTTCCAGCGTTTCCGTTTCACTTTCATTACAATGCTTTCAATCCTTCTTATTATTGTCGCTACGATTATAAATGTGGAGAATTACAGGCAAAAACTCGATAATTATCTTTCTGCATCAAGGCAGCATAAAGAGTCGCTAAAGAACGTAAAAGTATATTCGCGACTCAATCCGAATATCGAGCATAAACCTGAAGTTCTCGAGATTTTGTCACAGGGGATCACCGGACAGTTCTCACCGACGGTTAATGTTCAACGCACAAGAATGCCTGAATTCAAGCCGGGAAGTACAGTTGATAATGAGTATCTTGCCGTAATCTTTGAAATTGATATTTCATACGTGATATCTGTCATTTTCAGCCTGATGGGACTTTTACTCGCCTTTGATGCAATAAATGGTGACCGGCGCAATGGCAACCTCAAAATGATCCTTGCAAACCGCGTTCACCGATACAAGGTTCTCATTGCAAAAAGTCTCGGCGGTATATCCATACTTTCAATTTCGCTAGCATTCGGTTTCATCTGCTGTATGCTTGTCATGATCAATTCACCCGGTATTATGCTCGATTCAGGCGACTGGCTTAGAATCGGAGGGTTGTTTATTTCATCGCTGATTTATGCTTCCTTGTTTTATATGCTCGGATTACTGCTTTCGGCGATTGCACGAGAACCGGCCACCGCGCTGGCATTTTCACTTTTCTTCTGGGTGGTTTTAGTGATTATCTGGCCGGGAGCGGTACGTTATTTTGGAAAGCAGTTATTCCCAATACCTTCACTGGAATACTTACAGCGAAATGAAGAGTATCAGCAATTAGACACTGATGAAATATACAAACTATATGGTAATTTTCATGAAGCAGGTTCTGGTGGTGGTATGATTTCAGTCAGTGGGGATGGAACACTGACATTTAACTCAATGGGAGGTCGATTTCCCCCTCCAGATCAGGATAAGTTAAATTTTCTGATTAAAAAAGCAGAAGAAATAAATGAAGTTATTCAGGAACAAAATGATCGTGAATGGCAGATTCGCGCCAATTATGTAACTCAACAGATGAGGCAATATAGAATTATTCATATAATATCAAGCTTTTCACCTGCCTATCTGTATGCACATATCACATCCATACTCAGCAGAACTGATATTGGCTCCTACAGTACTTTTATGGAACATATATATGAATTTCGCAGCCAGATTATTCAATGGCTTAATGATATTGATGCAATACATTCACAAAAATGGTTTGTGGAAGCGGGAGAACTTGACCTGAATGGCCTGTCCGAGTTTTCCACCCCGCGCATACCGTTTCGTGAGTGCCTGTCACATATACTATTGCCTGTTTCAGAACTTTTGTTCCTTACAATAGTGTTATTCCTTATTGCGCATGTTGTTTTTTTGAGAAATGATGTTTCGTAATCCAGGGAGAGTTCACGATGAAACATATTGTTATACGAGAATTGATGAACAGCATATTTAAGCTTCGGTTCCTGCTGCTCGGCAGCATACTTGTGTTGTTATTCGCTTTTTCGAGCATGGCATTCCTGGCTGATTACGGAAATAAAATTGAAGAATATGAATCACCACAACAATTACTCAACAAGCAATTATCAGATACGCGCAAACCGGATGGAATACTTGGATTACACATATTTGTTCAGCGACCCATAAATATCTTGCGTGAACCTCATCAGTTGTCATTTTGTGTAAACGGTAATGATGATACATTACCGAACTATTTCTCTGTAGATAATAAAAATTACCAGTACGTTAATTCGGCAATAAAACGAAAAGACCAAAATCCCTGGGTAAAAACATTTGGAACTCTTGATTGGGTATACATGATTGGAATAATCGGTAGTTTCATGGCTATTACACTGAGTTATGATGCATTTACCGGTGATAAAGAGGAAGGAACCCTGCGTTTGCTTTTATCCAATTCTATTCCACGCTACAAGCTGCTTCTGGGAAAATTTTTCGGGATTTTCCTGACACTTATCATACCACTAATGATTGGGTATTTGATTAGTTTGATAATAATAAACTTATCTAATATTGTTTCGATTGGAATATCTGATTTCCCCCAAATTTTATTAATAATAATACTTTCATTGATTTATCTAAGTGTATTTATTTTCATAGGATTGTTTGTTTCTTCAATGTCGCATAATTCATCGGCAAGCCTCATTATATTACTCTTTATGTGGATTGTATATACGCTGATAATTCCGGGATCATCAACAATCTTTGCAAGAACTGTTTACAAAATCCCCCGAAACGAAGAAATTGTGAAACAATCCTGGGAATCTTATAACGATGTAATGAAAACAATGTCTGGGAGTAACCGAGCGAAATTTAGTAAAACTGAACGGGCACGTAATCAATATGAAGCATACCGTGTACGAGGAGAAGTATCTGACCGGTACCGTCGCAAAAAATTCGCTCAGTTGGATATAGCTCGATTATTTTCACGCTTTTCACCACAGGGACCTTTTAAGTTCGCCGCTGAAGCTCTTGCCGGTGTCGGAATTCCCCGTCAGAAATCCCTTATTGAGCAACTGAAAATTTACAAAAACAGTCTCGCGGATTTTATCCTGTCTGAAGAACGCCGAATAAGCGACAATCCGAATGGAATTTTACATTTTAATACTCTTCCACAAGAACCGTTTAACATGGAAGCTATCCCTGTTTTTAAGGAAAAGCCCATGACTGTTCGTGAAGGATTACGTTCTTCACTTCCTGATGTTGGTCTTCTCGTTCTTTATGGAATTGTTTTTTTCGCGGCAGCTTTTGTGAGTTTCAACAGATATGATGTGAGGTGAATAAAAAAAGGCAGAAGGCAGAAGGTAGAAGTGAAAAGGATAAAGGATGAGAAGACAGGCACAGAGGAAGAAGACAGTAGTCAGCGGTCAGCAATAAGCTGACTGCTGTCATTCTTAATTATTATTTCAGCGAATAAATATCTGACATTATAAGTCAAACCAATGTTGTATAAGATTTTTCGGGCAAGTTACTAAAGGCATATAGTATTTATCTGTGTTTATCCGTGTTCATCCGTGGCTGATTTTTTCTGTTTTCATCAGTCAAAATAAAAGTTCAAATATTTTATAGAAGAACCGTCGTCAAGATTAACTGCGGCTTGCCCATAACATACCTCTTTTCATAATTTCCAGGGCTTCCGGCACATCGAAATCTTTTGCAACATGCCCCAGCGACGAATAAAATACTCTGCCCTTTCCATACATTTTTTTCCAGACAACCGGCATAACAACTCCTTCTATCCAACGAGCATGTTCTCCACCGAATGTAGTTGTCGCAAGAACTTCGTTAACAGGATCTGCGTGCATGTAATATTGCTCCGAATGCATTTTAAAGTCTGACAGTCCCCGGGTAATGGGGTCGTTATGATTAATAATATTCACTTCATAGTCTATGATGCCTCCGGGATGTGCCACCCACTGTCCGCCAACCATAAATTGATAATTTGTATTCTTTCGAAAGGAATCAGCCAGCCCGCCATGCCATCCGGCAATTCCGACACCGCTTCGAACAGCATTTAGAAGCCCTTTTTCCTGCTCACCCGTTATTTCGCTCATTGTGAATGCCTGAATAATCAAATCCAGTGAGTTCATTTTATCTTCATCACAATAGGTATCCAGTGTATTGGAAACCTCTATCTGAAAATCCTGTGACTGAAGCCAGGGTGCAAAAATATTGACACATTTTTCCGGTTCGTGGCCGTTCCAGCCGCCCCATACTATCAATACTGATTTTCTTTTATTAACCTTTTCATTCGCAAGAAGATTTTTCCCGGCAAGTGTTGCTGCCATTCCTGCCGAAACCGATTGTTTGATGAAATCCCGTCTGCAAAATTGATTTCTTTCCATGTGGAATTCTCCTTATTAGCTAAAAAATATTCTTTACTAAACTTTATCAATAATGAAGATTTGTTATAATTTCTCTTTTTTTAATAACTCACCCCTCTGTCCCCTCTCTAAAATTATAGAGGGGATGACCTCCCAGCCAGTTCCCCTCTATTGCAGGGAAAGAGAGGGGGTTAGGGGGTGAGTTTCGGGTTGAGGTAGCGGGAAAGTCTACAAAATTGAATAACTTCTAATCTTTCTGTTTTCAATTTGTAAAAACTACAAAGAGCATTCTAAGAAAAATTAAAATTTGCCAAAATTTAGTTTTTAATAGTAATAAACCAAATTTTATCGAGTTTCTTCATTTATTAACTTTTGTAAGGCTTCGAGATTGACTTTTTCATCTTTTTCGGGGAAATTATACTCGAAAAGCCGCCAATCCTCAGTAAATGAAGCGCTTTCACCGGGCTCAAGCGTCTCACGAGGCCCGATAGGTTCCAGTTCGCATCTGTCATCAACATACCAGATTGAAACTGTTATGGCTGCCATTTCACCATACACACGTTCCGGATATACTGGAAATTTCTTTACAAAGAGAAGGTTATCCTGAGTAATGTATCCCAGCCAGCCGGCGCAAGAATCGAATCCGAATTTCGGAAACGGCGGAGGGCCGGTTATCATAAGAAAGTCTTCACTCACCATGATGTTTGGATGGTCATCAGGGCGGAAATTCATGTACTTCGGTGATCTTTTCGGTTCATAGACAATATACCCATCAGGGAAACGGCTTCCGGGCGTAAGCGGAACAACGCAAATCCC
>JABHYP010000159.1 GCA_018656855.1 Candidatus Latescibacterota bacterium
CGGCTCCCACACCAGCGAGACAGAACATTTTGCCGATACCGTCACGAGTCAGCTTACGAGCGATCTGATCGCTTATTTCGCCCACATCTGCTGCGCCAGAGCAAGGGAATATCAATGTCGGCGCAGTTCCGCGCTCACATCTGGTATTATCCTCATTCATTATGCTCTACTCCTTTTAAGAATCATTTAAATTATTTTATCTGATTCAACATATAGGTATAATTATCGATTTGCCATGAATTTAGTATTTATTTTTTTCCGATAAGGAGTGAAGAGTTCTCAATTACTCTGAAATCTGTCTCTCATATTCCTCAAACACTGTGTCGGCATAATCTTTTTCTGCACTTGAGGTTACATAATTATAAACCTTGACTCTTTTTATTAGTTCATGCTTAATCTCATTTTGATCATTGATATCCATTTTTGATACCTCTTCAATGATTGAGTCGAGCATGGATATGCCTATTAGCGTCCCGCCAATGTTCAATTTCTTTACTTTTCGTGCTAAAGAAGCCGCACAGCATGGTTTTATCTCTGACATCCAAATACCTCATGCGTTACTATTTTCGATGCCTTAAAAAATATTTCAGCAGTAGGCATAATCAATTTTTCGAAATTTTACCCGAGTATTTCCTTAATTTCTTCGACGGACGCAACTCTCCCGGTAACCATGACTTCGCCATTTACGACGAGGGCCGGGGTCATCATAACGGCGAATTTCATGATGTCATTGATTTCTGTTACCTTTTCAATTTCATAGTCGAGTTCAAGTTCATTTGCAGCCGCATCGGCATTTTCCGCCAGTTTAACACACTTCGGACATCCGGTGCCGAGAATTTGTATTTTTTTCATTTATTATCCTCTTTTATATTACGTGTTTGTTCAAAACGATTGTCAGCCAGACCTGAATGATTATTTACCGTATCGAGCCAGCCGCATCGCTGTACCTCGAAACAATCGAATTTCGGGGCGTATGGTTTTATATCAAGAAGAGGCGTGCCGTCAAGCATATCCACATCAGCGACTTTTAAAATATTCTCCTTAACCTCAAGGAGGCGTACGCTGGATATTCCAATGGGATTGGGCCGCGCAGGAGCTCTCGTTGTGAAAAGTCCGTGTTCCCTGGTATCCATGTATGGTTTGACATGAAGTTTCGGCGAGGCTGCCTGATGACACCAGAATAAAAGCCAGATACGTTCAAAACCTTCGATATCCTTCAGGCCGGGCACATATTCATCGAAAACCTCGACTGTTCCCAATGCCCCGTGCGCCATCCGTGGCTGTATTGGCGTTCCTGTTGATTCGGTAAACGGTGTATTGATAATACCTAAGGGTTTAACATCCATGATCATGAAATTCCTTTTATCGTATAGTATATAGTTTCAAGACTGAATAATGTTTCCATATATAACGCCCGATATAGTCGCCATGACAATAACCAATATTACGAATACTGCAGTTTTTTTCGTTCCCATGACGCTTCTGATAACCAGCATATTGGGAAGGCTTAGCGCAGGGCCAGCCAGAAGAAGCGCCAGCGCAGGCCCTTTTCCCATACCATTGCTGATCAGACCTTGAAGAATCGGAACTTCTGTCAATGTTGCAAAATACATAAATGCCCCTGCAAAAGAAGCAAAGAAATTTGCTAAAAGCGAGTTTCCGCCAACGGCTCTGCTTACCCAAACGGATGGTATCAATCCCTCATGGCCGGGGCGGCCAAGAAGAGCTCCTGCTATGAGAACACCAAAAAACAGAAGCGGCAATATCTGCATCGCGAATCCCCAGGACGATGCGAACCACTCGCCGGTTTCACCTTTATCGGTACTGGTTATTATGGACAGGCAGATAACACCGACGGCAAAGGGTAGTAACGGTTTATGAGGAAATAATACTACTGCAATAATCGTTGGAATTCCAGCAAAAACGATTTTCCACCATTTGATACCGAACCAAAAAACGAGCATAACGGAAAAGGCTAAAGTCAATAATCCTGTCACGAGCCACTTCAAACTGTAAATTGAATACCATAATCCAACCGAATTTCCCGGTTTCCCCCAGTTCGCGAACACGAGAATACCAACCATGGAGGCGAAATACAACACATTTTGCCAGAGTGGACGTGAAACCTCCGGTTCGGGCATTGTAATCTGTTCATTTGCCTTTTCAAGCTCCTCGCTGCGAAATATCACATGCATGAGCAAGCCGATAACGATGCCGAAGAGAACAGCGCCAACGGCGCGCGCAAGACCAAGTTCAATCCCCAGAATACGGGCAGTAAGTATAATTGCCAGTACATTTATTGCCGGACCGGAATATAGAAAAGCTGTCGCAGGGCCTATACCCGCTCCCATTTTATATATTCCGGCGAACAGAGGCAGAACAGTGCATGAGCAAACCGCAAGAATAGTGCCCGACACCGATGCAACACCATAAGCAAGAGCCTTGTGAGCCCTTGCTCCCAAATACTTCATAACCGATGCCTGGCTGACAAATACGGCTATGGCGCCCGCAATGAAAAATGCCGGAAGAAGGCAGAGTATCACATGTTCTCTGGCATACCATTTTGCAAGGTACAGCGATTCCATGACCGAAATCCGAAAACGCCCGGATTCAACAGGCAAATAATATATGCTAAAAAAGACCGCAACTATAATGAGCAGCGGTTTCCATTCTTTTTTCCATTCCATAAATATCAACGCCTCCGGTTCAGATCGGTAATATTCAACTACAGCGGTATATGCTTACCCCACAAGCTCTCTCTGCTCCTCTGCCAGCGTATTCATTACTGATTCGATACATCCGAAAAAATTACAAACACAAGGCATACGCAGGCTGTAAAACACCTGGCTGCAATGCTTTTCACTCTGAAGGATACCCGCATTCTTAAGAATGGACAGATGTTTAGAAACAGTTGACATATCGACGCCAATTAGCTCAGTCAACTCGCACACACATTTCTTTTCCTGCGAAAGAACATCGACAATGAAAAGCCTCGTGGGATGTGCAAGCGCCTTGAGGATTTTTGCACGGGCCTCGAACCGCTCCTGGATTTTCTCATCCATAACAGCCGCCTAACCGTTTATGGTTTATGGTTTATGGTTTATGGTTTATGGTTTATGGTTTGGTAATATAGCCAAATAGCCAAATTATGTCAATGAAGAATGAATGATAATTCGCTATCTACTCTCACTCATTATTAGAAACCTTTGATTTATTCATGCGAAGCCCCCTGAATCCCCCGGAGGGGGACTTAATCGTGCTTTTTTATAGTTTTTGCCCACCTTTGGGGGGTATGGGGGGCTAATTTTCTTACATTGTATAATACATCCGGATTAAATCGAAGGTTTCTATTAAATAGAATATTTCTGCTGCCTTAAAATTGCTAATGCGATCTACAAATAAGTAGCTTAAATTGCACACTTGAACTTTAAACTCATATTCTTTATTTTGAAATATGGAATATGAAATCAGTACTTTACCGGAGAATATATGAAATGTTATCTGCTGGGCATCGATCTCGGCACCTCAAGCGTCCGCGCCGGGATATTCCGCGAGGACGGCGAACGCGCAGCCATAGCCGCCAGAACATACCCTATTAAAACCCCATCACCCGGATGGGCTGAACAGAACCCGGAAGACTGGTGGAACAAAACCTGCGAGTGTATAAAGGAAGCCCTTAATTCGGCTCATCTGACCGGAAACGATATCAAAGGTATATCATTCTCTGCACAGACTCATGGTGTTGTGCTGCTTGACAGAGATGGGAATCATCTGGTTCCCGCTATTATCTGGGCGGACGCACGGAGTTCGGATGAGATACCTGAACTCGAGGAGATCATCGGAGAGAAACGGCTTGAGAAAGTCATTATGAACCGTATATTTCCCGGCACTCAGGCGGCTACTATCAGATGGATGCAGAAGCATGCAAAAGATGTATGGAAAAATACAAGGC
>JABHYP010000160.1 GCA_018656855.1 Candidatus Latescibacterota bacterium
AGAGGTTTCTCCCAAGCCGCATCGTATCAATAACAACGATAATCCCTGATATTCTCGGTGAAAGGATTTCCTGACGGGCAACATATTCTTCAGGAGAAAATGGACCGAGGCTGTATGTTCCCGGCAGGTCGACAAATGTAACCGGAGTATTGTCGACTGGCACTGTGCCTTCTTTAAAATCAACTGTTACGCCGGGATAATTTCCGACATGCTGTCTTGATCCGGTTATGAAATTATATAGACTTGATTTTCCGCTGTTTGGATTTCCGGCCAAAGCGATGACGATGGGCTTTGCGGCCATGGCATATATCTCCTGCTGTATCAATAACGAGCGAGCGAGCTTCATTTCTTCTTATAGCAATAAGCGTATTCAACACCTTAATCCGTATCGGGTCGCCAAGCGGCGCGGGACGAATCATCTCAACTTTTACACCTTCAATTATTCCCATATCCATTAGGCGCTGTTTGATGCCATAATCAGCGTTTATCTTCTTCACAATCCCGCTTCCGCCAGGAGGGAGGTCATCTACTGTTATAATTGAGATCATAGTTTTTCAGTAAATAGGGTTCGGAGTTCCAGATTCAAAGTTACAGATTTTTACTTTTACCCTTTACCCTTCTTCCTTCATCTGTGATGTATCTCTTCAGTTTTTTCATGGTTTGCGGGCTTAAAACATGTTCAATTTTACATGCGTCGTTTTCAGCCGTATCATGATTAACTCCGAGGATTTCTCTTAAGAACGTATATATAACCTGATGGCGTGTTGAGATTCTTGATGCCTGCGTCGTTCCTGTTTCAGTGAGTTCAATATATTCATATTTTTCATGATTTATGAGCCCTTTTGCTTCAAGGTTCTTAAGAGCGCCGTTGACACTCGACATTGTAACACCGAGCTTTTCGGAAACATCCTTGACTCTCACAGCGCGCTTGTTCTTCTCAATCTCAAAAATAGCTTCAAGATAATCTTCCATACTCGGTGATAGTACCATCGTAGATTTTCCCGGATGTTTGTCTTGTCCAATAAAGTTAGTTGCGCCAAACATTAATAATATGAAAAAAACAGCTCAAAATCAAGAAAAATTATTAAAGATACCATTGTAAATGTTAAAATACGGTTGAGAGTGAACCTATTTCAGATGTTCTATGTTTGATGGTTATTAGTTACATCCTAATTTTGCGCTGTCAGGTGGGATAGAATTCTGAAATAACTCAGGCCAATCCTTTTGCAAGAAAATTCAAGGCAATTCCGGTCATCATGCGTATACCGAACGGGATGGCATCATCGTTAAAATCAAACGATGAGTTATGAAGCGCCGGTCTGTCGCCTATCCCGAGTCTGATGAAGCTGCCGGATATTTTTTCGAGATAGTAGGCAAAATCCTCTCCACCCATGACCGGCTGTGTTATTTCGATTACATTCTCCATGCCGAGTATTTCGCATAAAACATCTCGTGCAAAAGCAGTCGCACGTTCTTCGTTAATTGTCGGAGGGTAACCGTCGGTAATTGTAAATGTTGCGTTTCCGCCCGATGCTCTGGCTGTTTCAACGGCCATACGGTCCATCAGGACAGGTATTTTACAGCGTGTATCGCGGTCGAGGCAGCGGATTGTACCCGTCATGGTGACTTCATCGGGAATAACATTCACCGCGCTGCCCCCATGTATGGTACCCACCGAAATAACAATCGGGTCGAGCGGATTTATCATGCGAGACCTGATAAGCTGGAAGCCCTCTATAATACGTGCGGCGATGGTAATCGGATCAACACCGGCATGGGGCATGGCGCCATGAGTGCCTTTTCCTCTAACAATAATCTTGAAATTATCAACCGCTGCCAGGGCGGAACCAAATCGAAATGCCGCTTTCCCGACAGGCAGTCCGGGCCAGCCGTGAAGCGCAAATATAGCCTCAGGAGCAGGTGATTGAAGGACACCGTGCCGTATCATCTTCTCCGCTCCTGCACCGCCCTCTTCTGCGGGCTGCCAGATGAGTTTCACAGTTCCGGAGAGTTCGCCTTCAAGCTGTTTGAGAACCCATGCAGTCCCGAGCAGAATAGCAATGTGGCCGTCATGACCGCAGGCATGCGCAACACCTTCATTGACTGATGCGTATGGCAGACCGGAAAGATCGGGCATGGAAAGAGCATCCATATCCGATCGCAGTCCGACGACATGGCCGCTGCCCGAACCGATCACAGAAACTATGCCGGTATCAGTGCAGCGTTCGTGGGGAATATCTGATTCATCAAGAAACGTTTCGATCGTTTCAGCGGTTCTCGATTCCTGGTAAGCTATTTCCGGATGCTGGTGAATATCATGCCGGATGAGAGTAATTTTTTCGAGTATATCTTCAGAAAGAGAAGCAATTCGATTTTCCATTGAAATAACTCCTTGTTCTGATAAACATCAGGTTTTTTCCAAACATTTCAGGTTTACTTGCAGTATAAAGTATGGTCGCTCTTGTGTCAAGTCTATGGGAGATGAGCCGCACAGACTAAAGTTACCTTGAAATAAAATCCTTTTTTATCGCTATCTAGCTAATGCTGATAACGGATCGGAAAAATTTATTATATAAACAGCTATCAGGCCCATAATCCCAACCACGGTAACGTAGTAGAGCGTGGGCAGTATGGTTTTACGGAGAGTAATACCCTCCTGTCCCAGAAGCCCAACTGTCGCCGATGCCGCAACCACGTTATGGATGGCTATCATGTTACCCGCGGCAGCGCCCACAGCCTGGAGAGCCACCACCAGGCTGCCGGAAATCATCAAACTTTCGGCAACGCTGTGCTGAAACAGGCTGAACATCATGTTGCTGACCGTATTGCTTCCGGCAATGAAGGCTCCAAGGGCGCCGATGGCTGGAGCAAACAGCGGCCAGACTCTGCCGACATTTTCGGCGACCCATGTGGCTAATGCAACCGGCATACTGGGCAATCCGATAGAATTGACATCGGAGTTCATTAGTGTTCGTACCATAGGTACCGTGAAGATCAGGACAAATCCGGCGCCCAAAAGGATCCTGCTCGATTCGGTAAGCGCCCTTCGCAATTCTGTGAAATTCATCCGGTGTAAAAAGAATGTAATAATGACAACACCAACAAGAATTGTACCGGGCAGGTATAGCGGTTGAGAGGATGCGGTAATACCGGTGCCAAGAACATTCTTCCACTGGATGGTCAGCGCTTTCAATATCCTGCCAAGGGGCAGTTGAGGCAAACGGCTTAAAACCAGGAAAACAGCAACCAGCACATACGGAATCCATGCAAGCCGGGTTGACATCGTTTTGTCGGTTCGGGCGTCGAGCGAAATTTCAATTTTCCCCATCCAGTTTTTGTCCCATTCGCGGGGTGGTGCAAAATCCCAGGTATCTTTAGGGATTAAAAAACCTCTTTTTGCTGCAATCGTCACAATCGAAAGCCCCACCAGCGCTCCTATGAGCGAAGGGAATTCCGGCCCCAGGAATACCCCGGTGAGTGTGTACGGCACTGTAAAAGCAAGACCGCCGAAAAGTGCAAAGGGTAAAATTGAAAGTCCTTCAGCCCATGATTTATTCCGACCATAGAAGCGGGTCATCATCATAACCATGAGTAGGGGAATCAATGTTCCGGTAATCCCGTGCAATAGGGCAGATTCAGCCGCAATCAGTTTCAGATATGCTTCAAAATTCATTCCGGCAGCTGCCAGTCGGCTTATAAGCTCGGGATTTTCCAGCCCACCTTTTACACCGATAAGTATCGGCGTACCGCAAGCCCCGAAAGTTACCGCTGTACTCTGGATCATCATCCCGATCATGACCGCTGCCATAGCAGGAAATCCGAGAGCCACCATTAGGGGCGCTGCGATTGCCGCCGGAGTGCCGAAACCGGCTGCTCCCTCTATGAAGGAACCGAAAAGCCATGCGATAATGATCACCTGTACCCTCCTGTCGCCGCTAATGCTCGTAAAACCGGTACGGATAGAGGCAATA
>JABHYP010000161.1 GCA_018656855.1 Candidatus Latescibacterota bacterium
ATAATACATGGAGGACTTAATGGTCCGAGTTTTATTGC
Source organism: Candidatus Latescibacterota bacterium (assembly GCA_018656855.1). Lineage (GTDB taxonomy): Bacteria > Latescibacterota > Latescibacteria > Latescibacterales > Latescibacteraceae > JABHYP01. Next base: position 39 of record JABHYP010000161.1, read on the forward strand.
TATTTCACTTGGATTATTATAACCATTGCATACACACGGTTTTGTGATGCGCTGGTGATGCAAGCCATTAACTATATATAGGTTTTTATACTTGAACTGAATAAATCAGAGTTGGAAATATTAATATCAAGGAATATTTAATATGTTTGTTGGTCATTATGGTGTGGGATTTTTATTAAAGAAAAGGTTTAATGAAATACCTTTATGGTTATTATTTATCTCAGTACAATTTGTTGATATCCTCGCATTTTCATTTGTATTACTTGGTATCGAAATTATAAAGTATAACCCAAGTGCAAATCCTTTCCTGCGAACAATTATTGAATATGTGCCTTATTCACATTCTCTATTCGCTAATTTGATACTTTCATTTACAGTCTTTCTAATTTTTTGGAGGATTAAAAATAAATTATGGGGAATTGCACTTTCGATTGGAGTTTTATCTCATTGGTTTTTAGATATACTGGTTCATGTTTCTGACATGCCTTTATTCCATAATAGCTTAAAAGTTGGCATGGGTTTATGGAAGTTTCCATTGATAGCTTTTATTATTGAGTTTTCTATGTTCATTTTAGCAGGATTTTTTCTTCTTAAAAGTTCTCACAAAATAAAAAGACATATTTTTCTAATAATTCTTTTATCCATTAGTTTTGGTTCGATGTATTTTTCACCAGAAGCAGAAGCAACGGCAGCTATGGCAAGTATTTTCAGCCTGACTTTATATACAGTGTTTACTGCACTGGCTTACTGGTGCGACCGTGGGAAAAACTGATAATAAATATTAATTTTAAAAATGCAATTCACGACAGGGGTCATAAAAACATATAAACATGAAAATCCCTGTTCAAAACGGTGAAATATTTGAATAGACTCCTTTGGTGTACATTATTCTCAGATAAATTATATGTAATCAAGAAATAATTTGTGAATTACTCGCGGTGGTTTCCATTTGCCAGCTAAATTGAGATTTTATTAAAGTACAGTAACTATTTTTTATTTAAGTGATTCCATTACCTGAAAGGGAACTTTATGGATAATATTCAATCGCTTCATATGTTTGATTATATCGTCATTATGGCATACTTCTGTATAGTCATCTTTATCGGTGTATTTTTTACACGGTTCATTAAACAGTCAAAGGATTTTTTCGCCGCCGGAGCAGCAGTGCCTTGGTGGCTTGCCGGCATTTCGCTCTGGATGGCGTCTTTCAGCGCTCTCACCTTCGTCGTTTATGCAGAATTGACCTATAAGTACGGATTTGTGGCAATAACGCTGTGTTGGGTTGTTGTTCCGGCAATGATACTTGCCGCTGTACTATTCTCCTCGAGATGGCGGCGCACTCGCGTGATGACTCCGCTCGGTTTTATGGAACAGAGGTATAATAAAGTTGTGCACCAGTTGTTTGTATGGACAGGAATACCGCTCAGGCTGATAGACAATTCCATTAAAATTTACTCGACCGCCGTTTTTCTGGCATTTGCAGTAGGGCAGACCTGGTTTACCATTGAGGTCTGTATTGCCAGCGTGGGTATAGTTATGATTCTCTATACGCTGTTAGGTGGTCAGTGGGCGGTACTTGTGACCGATTTCGTGCAGTTCATAATATTATGTCTGGCTGTTCTCATACTGTTTCCGCTTTCATTGTATGCAGTAGGGGGATTCGGAGGACTTGTTTCAAAGGCTCCGGACGGTTTCTTTCATCTTCTTTCACCACCGTACGGAATATTTGACTGGATTATGTTCTGTGTACTTATAGCTCTCAGTTATAACGCCACATGGGGGCTCGTGCAGAAATATAACTGTGTGGCAACTGAAACAGATGCGCGTAAAGTGGCGATACTAATGGGTGTTTTATCAGCTGTGGGGCCGGTAATCTTCTTTATCCCCGTTATGGCAGCGCGTATTTTGCTTCCCGACCTCGTTGACAGTAAATACGCCTATGTTGCAATATCTCTTAAGCTGCTTCCCACCGGTGTTATGGGGCTTATGATAGCGGGTATGTTCAGCGCCACGATGTCATCTCTCGGAAGTGAATACAATGTACTTTCAGGAGTTCTTACGAAGGATTTTTACGGTAAAATTGTAAGGCCCGATGCTGACGAGTCATCGC
>JABHYP010000162.1 GCA_018656855.1 Candidatus Latescibacterota bacterium
ATCCGAGCGGATTATTTTCCCTGTTTCGAAAAACGAAAGCAATGGCATTGAAGATGCCCGGTTCGTTCAATTTTTTGATGACAACGGCGAAGTTACCTATTATGCAACCTATACAGCCTATAATGGCTTCACTATTCTTCCACAGATGATAAAAACAAAGGATTTTATCAAATTTGAAGTTATGACACTCAACGGCAAGGCTGTACAAAACAAGGGCATGGCTCTTTTTCCTCGTAAAATTGACGATCGCTACGTTATACTTTCGCGTCAGGATGGTGAAAACAATCACATCATGTTCTCAGACAATATCCATTTCTGGCAGGAATCCGAAATCATACAGGAACCAACACGTCCCTGGGAATTTATTCAGATCGGCAACTGCGGCTCACCACTGGAAATCAATGAAGGATGGCTCGTACTAACTCACGGTGTCGGGCACATGCGACAGTATTGCATTGGCGCCATGCTGCTTGATCTTGAAAACCCGAAAAAAATCATAGCCCGCTTGGAAGAGCCGTTACTTGTGCCACGAGAAGAAGAGCGCGAGGGGTATGTCCCCAATGTCGTTTACACCTGCGGCGCGATTATCCATAATAACGAGTTGGTCATTCCCTATGCAATGTCTGATATCATGTGTGGCATGGCAACTATTGGAGTAAGTGAATTAATTAACTGCATGCGCGGGTGACCCTGCTATCCGGTTTAAGCCTTTATTTTGGGATTGCGTGGTATGATTGATGGGTATAACGAATATAAGGTAGAGAAATATGATGAAAGATAATCTCTCATGAAACAAAGACTTTAGAATGTATTTGATATAAAGTGATTACATGAAATAGCCATAAGGGAAATTGGATGAACAAGCTTTCGGCATTGTGCTTAATATTAATTTTTATAACCGCAGAATCCGCTTTTGCCCGGGAGCCGGATTACAGCCAGCTTGATCCGAAACCATATAATCCTGAAACGGATGCCAATATTGATCTGTATATGAGAAACTGGCAAGAATCGATGCCGCGGAAGACTCATGGTTCTCTTGTGGAGCGGGACATTTTAACGAGGGGAGACTCTTCGAATCCGGCTACCCGTGGAGAGGTTTTAAAATATGTAAACCGTTTAGTTCATGCAACGTTGGGAGCGTATGAATCCACTGCCCCAACAACGCTTCGGGAAGAACAGGAAATATTCTATGTTTATTCCGGTAAAGGGACAATCAAGGCAGGAAATGAAACCGCCGAACTCTATCACGGAGTTGCTGCTCTCGTACCGCCGGAACTTGAATTCACAATCACAAACAGTACCGGCGAGTCTTTGGCCATGTTTCTTATTTCAGAACCCGTTCCAGATGGTTTTAAACCTAAAGAGAAAATAAGGGTGGTTTGTGAAAATTCCACTCCCTTTGGGAAATCAAATCCGCACTGGGTCGGTCTCGGGAAAGGGCTTTTAGGAAAGGGGCACGGTCTTGCGACTCTGAGCAGTGTCGGCACTGTCAGGCTCGATGCCATGACATTCTTTCATCCTCACAGTCATCCTGAAGGGATTGAAGAAGTCTGGACTGCTATAACCGATGACATTCATGTTTTTTTTGGCAAACAAATCCGTTTGCAGAAAGCCGGAACAGCATACCTGGTTCCCCCGAACGGAAAAACGCCGCATGCAAACTTTAATGTCAGCGATAAGATGATAAAAATGTTTTATTTTTCCTCACGGCATAGGAAGCAATAGTATGCTATAAACCTTTATGATCTTCAAAGGTCATGAAAAGGTTAAAGTTTATGGTTTATAGTTAATAGTTTATAGAGTGAAGGTAAATAATCATTCAATGGAGAAAAAAGTGAAAAACAGACGTGATTTTATAAAAGGATTTTCTATGGGAATTATGGGCGGTGCAGCCGGCATAATTAACAGCTCTGAAGAAGCCATGGCGGCACAATCTCTTTCGACTGAAAGCAGTGTTTCATTTTTAGCGGGAAATGACCGGAGAGAGATGATAGGCCAGGTGCTGAAGCCTTTTGAAAAAGAGATAAGAG
>JABHYP010000163.1 GCA_018656855.1 Candidatus Latescibacterota bacterium
CATACCCGAATTTTTATATTGATATCTGCGCCCGTATCAGCGATCTGGGCCGTCAGCCGCGGACTGCCCGCAAATTCATGATAAAATACCAGAACAGAATCATTTTCGGAACCGACACTCCCTGCGATGCCGAAGCATACCGTATTTATTACCGCTTTCTTGAAACGGACGACGAATATATTAACCCCTCCGGCGGTCACCACCTACAGGGACGCTGGATGATTTACGGCGTCTATCTCCCCGATGAAGTTCTCGAGAAAATCTACAACAAAAACGCCCTGAAAATACTTGGAATGTTTAAAGAGATTGATTAACAATATTATTAACAGTAAGTTCAAAAAAACTCCATTGCATTTAAAATGAAACATTTTCATGGAAAATTAATATTTTTTCTACCGCTGGTTGCAGCAGCCTGTGCATATTTTTTCATATATAACCGGAATGCTTCAGCAGAAAAAGTTGATGAGATGAATCCGGTTAAGAAAAATTCATCCTCATACACCCTTTTCGAGGAGCCCTTCGAAGATACTAACTGGAAATCAAGGGGATGGTATGATGGCCCGGATATGCAAATAACCGTTAAAGAACATATTCCGGGAAGCGGGCATTCGTGCGTCTGGCACTGGAAAAAAGCAGGAGACATCAAACCCGAGGGCGGCGGCGCTCGCGTGCTCTTTACACCTGTCAGCTCAGTCACTTTAAGCTTTTACATCAAGCACAGCGATAACTGGAAGTGGACAGGTGTCAACTGGCATCCCCACGAGTTCCACTTCCTCACTACCGGGGATGACTCACTTGTCGGCCCGGCATACACACACCTCACTTTTTACATCGAAGCTGTCAATGGCGTCCCCCGGATTGCAATCCAGGATGGAAAGAACATCGACATCAGCCGCATAGGCAAGAATCTTGTCGGTGTATCTGAGAACCGCTCAGTGGCAGGCGGCAACGGAGACAGCGATGGGTACGGTAATCTGGGATATTACCCCAATAACGGTGTTTACTGGAACGGGAAACACTGGGAGCCTGAAAAAAGGTACTTCAGCGATGAACCCGGCACCTGTTTCAAGGGCGACTGGCACCATGTAAAGGTGAAACTCAGGCTCAACAGTGTCAAGGAAGGCATCGGTATAAGAGACGGTGTCCTGCAATACTGGTTTGATGACGAACTTATCATGGACTGCCATGATGTGGTATACCGCACAGGCAAACATCCTGATATGCATATCAACCAGTTTTTGATGGCGCCCTATTATGGCCCCGGAGTTCCTCATGAGCAATGGATATGGATCGATGATCTGGAAATTACCACGGATTAACGCCAGCGTTCCATCCATTAACTCGAACTATTCAAAATTTTACAACTGAGGTCACAGAGAGAAAGCAATAATAAGATATTGTAAGTTTTTTTGTATTAAAATTTTGGTAAAAGCTTTTTTAAATTATCGTACTTGATCCTCAGACATGTTTTTGTTAACTGCTATATGCTATAATTCCTAATGCGATTAGTCGCATTTTCAATAATGCTTTTTGGATATCCTGCATAATCTAAAAGCGCAATAGCATTTCTTGTTGTTGAAGGGCCTGAATGTAATTTATAATCAAATTTTAATCCTTCTTCACATACTTCCTCTCGAAAATTAAAAATAGAATATTCACTATTTACTATTTCAGATAATTGCAAGTCGTGAGTAGCTACAAGAATATAATCCTTATTATTTGATAAATATTTAAGCACTTCGACAGAAGTTGCGAGACGTTCAGTAGAATTTGTTCCCCGAAATATCTCATCCATAATGAATAAATGGATAACTTCTAATTCTGATGCTTTTATAAGCCTCAATATTGATTCAACTTCTGCTAAATAATAGCTTTTTCCAGATACTAGGTCATCTGTTTTTCCTATTGAAGAAATGACTTTAATAAAAGGAGCCTTATAACTCTTCGCAAGACTAGTATTAATTGTCTGAGAAAGAATAGCATTAACACCCAGCGTTTTTAAAAAGGTTGTTTTACCAGCCATATTTGAACCAGTAATAATAATATTTTTAGATTTAAACTCAAAAGAGTTTGGTACTGATTTATTAAGTAACGGGTGATATATGTCTTTTACGATATATTTCCCATTAACACCATTAAACATGGGGCAACAATAATCATTATAGTTCGCACGAAAAGAGGCAGTGGAAATTAAAGCATCTAAATTACCGATAGTTTCATATATGGCCCTTAATTCTTTCAAATGATTTTTGATTTTATCAATAACAGAATAAAATCTTGAAATATCCCATAAAAAGTAAATTTTTATATATTCATAAACTCCAAAATCATCATTAGCTTGTAAGGTAAAAATTTCTTTTCCAATAATTCTTGTCTTTTCCAAATTCTTATTTAGAATACTCTGAATATCGATTAATTCTTTAAATTTTAGCGATAATATTTTATCAGCCACATTAATTAAGTTGCCAAGATATTTAAGATATTGAATATCAATATCAATTTTACGTTTTATTAAACTACGCAAAATAAGATTTAAAGTAAAAATTGGAAGTAAAATAAGGAAATCAATATATCCAGTTAAAACAAGTAAGAGGACGGACAAAGAAGTAAAGCTTATAAATTGTAATATTTTTGTATAACCTGGTATATCTGGTAAAGGTTTCCAAAGTGAATAAACTAAATTTTTGACATTATCATCTTCTAATTTCTGAAAAGCCAGCTGTATCTTTTCTCGTAAGTTTTTATTTTCTGTAAAATTATTGATGAGTCTTTCTCGATTTTCTAATATTTCTTTCTTGAAAACCGGATGCCTTAATAAATAAAATAAATACTGAGACCCTATTGGTGTTATTGTTCGATTAATTATTTGAAATATTTGATCAAAATCCAGATCATCCCATGTATCATTATCAATACAATAACTATGTTTAATCGAATTATTTTTGTTAAATTTGAAAAATAATTTGATTGATTCTATATCTAATTTCTTTTCGGGAATTTTAGCCCAATTATCTCGAAGTTGTTTTAACTTTTTAGTAAGCTTTCTTTGCCGCAAGATGATAAAAAGAATAATAATACCAACAAAAAGACCAAATATAATAATAGGATACATCATTAATTTGTCCAATTTTTATTATCTTGCTTAGGTGTAAAAGCCGGTTTTAAAAGTGCGTCATTTAATTATATAATGATAGAAGTAAAAATCTTATATTCTGACTCCCGGTTCCTGTCTTTATATAGATATTTATTTATGATTTTATTATTTCATTTCCAGAATCTTATACTCCGGATTGCAGTCATAATATTTACTTAGATAATTTATCATTAGGTACGGATCTTTGCCGTGTATCTTTTCAAACAGATGACCGTCGACATCAAGAAGCTTACGCCCTTTTGGAAGTCCTTTCGGCAGAAGATCTTCCGTCTTAATCATATCCAGCGATGCCGTATCGATTGCTGCAATATCATCCCCCATCAGGATGCCGATATCAGGCACAAGCGACGGTGTACTGAATTCCCAGCAGTCACAGTAGATTGTAATGTTGGTAAGGAAGTTGATGAACAGGAGATCTTGCGGCTTGAATTTTTTCAAAAATGCTGACGTCACAAGCGCCATTCCCCTCGAGAATTCCTCGAATTTACGGTCTTCCATTGTGATCGCCTTCTCGGGGCAGACCATAACGCAGTGCTGGCAGTAAGTGCAGTTGTGGAAAAAGAAGGTGATCTCTTTTTTTTCGTCATCTTTCCAGATAGCTTCATTGGGGCATGATTTGAAACACTTAAGGCAGTATACGCACTTGTCCCTGTCAATTGTTAATCCACCTTCCAGGTGGTGAATCTTGCTCCTCGTTTCAGGCGGTATGACACCCATGGCGATATTTTTTAGCGCGCCTCCGAATCCGCATGTGCCATGACCCTTGACATGTGACAGATCAATGAAGAAATCGCAGTCCATAGCTTCACCGGATAAAAGAGCCTCATCAAGGCTTTTATAGCCAATGGGCTCAGGACGGTAATAGTTACCGGAATGTCCGAAACATGAAAGAAGCTGACATCCGAGAACTTCACTGGTGTATCCGCGTGGAATCCCCTCCTCAGGGTTTTTGCCGTCGATAATAAAAACCGATTTTGCCCCGGCATCTTTGACCGACTGAACGAGGATTCTCACAAAAACAGGACTGATCGTCGTGTAACCGATACCACCGCCGAGATGCATTTTTATTGCAACATTTTTGTCCGCTACTTTTTCTTGAAGCTTTTTTTTCTTTAACATGCGTTTAAACTTCGCAGGAAGTGTTTTATTAATCTCGAGAGATTCAACTGCGGCATCGGCAAAGAGAAGTGTTTCATTTTTCATTGATATTGATCCTCCATTATATGACACGAAAAATTTGTTTACACTGACGACCAAAACAGAAGCAAACAATATAGTAAATCTTAACAATACAAGCAAGTTCCCCCCATTTTTCAGTGATTGTATTAATATCAATTTAAACAATAAGTTTCCACTCTTTTATACTCTTTTGCTTGCTTTATTATTTGCCTATCAGTATATTTTTACAACATATTAACCCGCTTGAATTTTATCTTGCGGGTATTTTTTACATAGTAAACTCTCAAACTGTTTTTTATTCGGTATACAAACCTTCTTTAAATACCTTCATTAATTATTAAGTTAGCTTAAGTGGAGATTCAGAGGGTGAGTTAATAAGTTGATTTCTAAGCACTAGCGTTCTGTTAACTCTGAATATGAAGCCTTTATCATGAAACCTGTTTTCAGAGTAAAACACTGTGAAGTTCTTTGTTATTAACTGTAAAACAGGAGTAATACCATGAGACCCCGGACAATGCTTTCAGGAATACTTTTTGTTATGATCTCTTCATTCGCAATTGCACAGGCACCGGATTACAGTCGGCTTGACCCGAAACCGTATGATCCTGAGTATGATGCCAATATCGATATGTATATGAGGAACTGGCGGGAGTCGATGCCCCAAAAAACCCACGGCGCTCTTGTCGAGCGTGATATTCTCATAAAGGGCGATCCATCAAAACCGACTGCTCGTGGAG
>JABHYP010000164.1 GCA_018656855.1 Candidatus Latescibacterota bacterium
TCTCACGCCTGCTAATCCGATATGAGCCTATGAAATCAAACGGTATTCGTTCAAGGTCGGGGCCGAAAGGCGACAGATTTCGCAGCGGAACACCGTCGAGCCTTACTCTGAATCCGGTTCCGGGCGATGAGCAAAGGTACGGGTATGCGCCCATACCAAACGCACTATAAACAAATAATGATATTCCGCTATCTTTCGAAATTAAATCAGCGGCAGTCCATTTCGGAACCGACAATTCTTCCGGGATGGATTCCGTAGCGAAAAAAAATTGGCATAAGATTGCCGCAAGAATTCCACAACGCATGTATTTTCCTACAATACTCATTCTTTTATCAGCCTTTTAATCTTTCCACGCTTCACGCCATCTTAGCTGAACCGGATAATTGCTGTGCGGTTTAAACCGGCGTACATGCAATGATGGATCATCACCAATATATTCAATCATTTCAAGGTCGGCAACTCCCAACCCTCTCTCATGAGCCAGACATAAAAAACCAACCGACATTGGATCAAAGCCCATCATGTGCGCCATTACGGCATCACACGCAATCGGATCGGTGCCGGCCACCGCAACTCCCATTTTTACAGGTGTTCCGCTGCTTCCGGGGCCTTCTCCCTCCATCGCCTCAAATGCGTCGATGACTGCAACATCGGGCATTAGAACCTCGCCGAGACGAACGATATTCTCCGATATGGCACGTACCTGTGAAAGCAGCCCCGGAGTTGCGCCTTTATACTGCCATTTTTCAAGTATTCTCCAGAAACGCGCAATCCTGAAAACTATCGCCGATGCAATCTTTATCACCCAAGAGTGATCCTCTATCACATTCCACATTTTTTCACCAGCCCGTTCCGCAAAAGCGCCTAATTGGAGACCGTGCATACGCGGCCGTTTGACTCTTTTCAGGCATCCCATCATATTTTTGAGTGAAAGTGTAACCATTGCGGCATCATGGGTTTTCGCTACCGCAACCGATATGATTGTATCGGCTTGAGCGGCAATATCCGAATACTCTATCTTATGAGTTTTTCTGGCTTCTGTAACAAGCTCGATTTCGTTACTGTAACTATCCCTGTTAAGATCGACAAGCTCAATATTATAATCACCGGCGAGTTCACGAAATCCGAAATTATCTAATGCCTGGCGTGTTGAGCGTGAAGCGCCCTCCCCTATTGTTACCGAATCCATAGAAATACCTTCATCGCGAAGTAAATCCAGCACAGGCCGTACCGCCCCGGCCTGTGTAGAGGCAAGCTTATTCACCGAGGAAAGGAAATTCGGCTTGATAAGCACTCTGCCCCTGATCTTTGCCACGATATCTTCTCTGACAAGCTCAATTGCCTTTCCTACTGTTTCTTCACGTGTGCTTCCTGAGGCGATGGCAACCCTAGGTTTCTTCGTTTTATTCTCCATAATTATTAATAAGAATTAAGCATTCTTCATTTTATAACATTAAAAATTGAGTATAAAAAATAACTGACATCTTAACCATTCGTTTAATTTATTGTTAATACGGAATGCAAAATGAAACATTATAAGAGAACTCACAACACTTTACAACTCTTCCTTCAAAATTTAAACCGAAAATTACTAAATCCGGCCAATAATTTTTTCAATTTAATGGCTAATAATTATTATAATTATTCGTAATTTACACTATTTAGGTAAATATCCCTGGGAAAGATGTCGGCTGACCTTGATTTTTAATCAAACGGTCAAGACTCAAAATACTCAACATTAAATAACGAGGTTGGTGGAAGTTGCCTTTTCTTTTTGACGGCACGCCATCCCGTTGTACTTCCCCGCCGAAACGGTTCACCGCCTGGCGCCATACTCCATAGTCTGTGTCGAACGCTTTTATTGTATAGGCCCTCACTCTTTCGTACAAATCCTTTGCTCTGTGATCCAGAGTATATTCGTAAATATGCATGAGGGCTATCAGGAGTTCGCAGTGGCTCCACATGCTTTTAATACCGTATAGCTTTTTACTGGTGCGGTCGAGTCCGTCAAAAACATAGAAGTGACCATCCCCAAATCCCTCAAACACATAATCCCATGACATTTCTATGTAACGGATGATTATATTCTTAGCATCCGCAAACAATTGAGTGTCTTTTGTCCGGAGAGCCTCAAACATGATCATCCACATAGTTTCCACGGAGTGTCCGGTAAACATGTAATCCTCATAGCCGGGAATGCGCGAGTAGTCGTGCTGGAGATATTCGTTGGTTATACCCAACTGTGGATTGAAGAATTTTTTCATCACGAGTTCTACATGCTGCTCAAGAACACCTTCAAGTTTACGATTTCTCTGGTGGCTGAGAAGCTGAGTGAGTAATCTGATAATCACCATGGAATGCCCCTGGGATCTGAGGCCGGTTACAGACTTTATCGCAGGAAGGCCGCCGTAGTTGCCGATACCCTTGTAATTCGCATTGTCATACACTCGTAAAGCCGACCAGATGGTATCATACACCATTTTGCGGTCTTCTTCGTTCTTGGTAGCCTTGTAAAACTCTGTAAGGCCGTTTGCAATAAAAAGCCATCCGTAAATGTTATCGCTCACTCCTTCTTTGACCCTGCCGTCACGATGGACACGTTCATACCATGTCCCGGTACCGGCTTTCATGTATTTCACTATGAAATCGCGCGTTTTTTGTGCTATTTCAAGGTGGCGGGAATCCTGGCCGAAGTTATTGTAAAGAAATGAGTATACCCAGAGTGCGCGCCCCTGGTACCAGTTGTATTTCTCCTCATCGGCAACAGTGCCGTCATCGTTAAGGAGACACATAAATCCGCCAAATTCCTCATCAAAACCGCCCTTTTCCCAGAAAGGAAGGTATCTGGCAAAAAGACGCTGGTGGTAATCCTCCCTGAGTTCCTCTATCGTCATTCCGGCGATTGTATCTCCGGAATACGATTCAGTTTCCAGACCTTTTTTCCATGGAAGGCCCTCTCCGCCGCATGATGCCGCAATAGCGCCGGATACTCCCGCCGTAAGACCTGTTTTCGCGAAAGTACGTCTTTTCATGGCACGCCTCCTTATTATTCTATAATAGCATAATCAATGGTAGTATTATTAATTGTATTTATATTCCTTTAATCAATGTTCCCATCATAAATTGTTTCTGTTTCTGTAACTCCATTAGCATCTGTAAAAGTTAATGTTATGCCGTTATTTATATCTAACTTGCAAGAAGCATCGGGAATGAGTTTACTTTTAAGAAGATCCTGGTTTTTCCATACAGAGGCGTTCCCCGCTTCGATTACCGCGCAGGGTAGAATTTGTGATCTTCCATCTATAAATGTTCCACTTACATCTTCCGGTGAAGTATTTTTCCGTAACACGCGGGCTGCTGATGTTATAAAAGCTAAAATTGCATCCATCCCATAACCGCTGTAACTGTCAGGCAAGCTGTTGTGAAGAGAATACACTTTCCTGAAAAAATGTGTGTTAGCGGTCCGTTGAGAAAGTTTTCCCTGCTGTCCTCCGGGCGGATTCTTACCGATCCAGTATAAAAGTCCCCTGTTCTGCTGGTCCGATTCGATTTTTCCATTGGCGCCAACGATCTCATGTCCCTGATTCACGACCATACCACAGAATTCTTCCGGTGTAATCCAGTTGTTCTCAAAGACAACTTTTGCTCCGTTATCGTAGACGACATCGACAACGGTTGAATCAATTGCATCGATCCCGTAACGTTCACGCAGTAGATTCTTCTGGCCATGTCCGCTTACGTAGACGGGAGTCATAGTACGGTTTCCAGCGTTATCAGCGCCGTACACGTTCTGGAAGAGTGAAATCCAGTGAATACCAACGTAGCTGAAAGGAGTGGCATACACGGTTCCTTTTTTGCCTTCTTCGGCAACCCACTTGAAGGTGGAAGTAGAGACATCGAGCGGTTCTTCTAGATATGCCCGTGCGTAATTAATCGGGCCTATTTTGGGAAGAAGCTCGCGAGCTATATAAAGATGGTCGGGATCGTATTCCTTGTGATTGTCGCTGCCGAGGAGCAATCCCTGTTTTTCAGCCTCAGTCACGAGTTTCATAGCCTCGTCGACATGGAGAGCAAGCGGCTTTTCGCATAGCACATGTACGCCGCGTTTAAGCGCATAAATAGCGGGATTAAAATGTTTGTCGTCCGGTGTGGCTACAACAAGTATATCCGGTTTCACATCGTTGATAATATTCTCCCACGGTGTTTCACCAAAATAAGTTCTCGGGCGTTTCCCTGTTGCTTCCTCATACTGTTCAGCCGCTTTTTCCGCGGAAGTTTTACTTCTGGCCCCAACGGCGGCCATTTCGAATTCTATTTCCGCAAGTTCACGTGCAAGATGCGCATATCCAACACGTCCGAGAAATGGTGAAACGCCATATTTTACAATGCATTCAATACTTCTTGCAACTTCATGAGAACCGAACATCCCAAAACCGGTCTGAGCAATGGTGATCTTATCAGTCAAGCATCTTCCTTATATTTTAAGTTTTTATTTTATTAAATGTTGTAAAGTTATTATTACACCACGTTCATATTACAAATAACAAAAAAACATACTATCTTGCAAGTATCTATTTCATCACTCCGGAATCAATTCTTACCGGGAAACTCTTATGCTACTTCGTGGCACAATGAAAAATATTGACAATATACATTATGTAAAGAGTAAAGAGTTAAATCTGGAATTATGAATCTATTGTCGGGATAAAATACGAAAAACATTCATTTACCGCTTTCAATTATAATTTTTTTATTGCCATGTCTGAAATTGAAGCTATTTTGTCTAAGTGATTTATTTCAAGAGGAGGAAGCTTTTGAATTTTGAGTGGATGGAAGATATACGGTGGCTGAAGAAAACCAAGGAAACCATCGCTTTTCGGCACAAGGCGGGTGATATACTCAGCTTTGCCCCCAAGCTTGGTCTTATTCCCAAACCAGGCGGCAGGAAACCCGGCATAAGCGTTCTTATGCGCCTGAAAAACGAAGCGCAATGGATAGAGCTTGCCATTCGGTCCCTTGCACCGTTCGTGGAGCAGTTCAGTATTGTTGACAACGGTTCCACTGACGGGACGCCTGAAATTATCAAAAGGGTTGCCGGTGAGTTATCA
>JABHYP010000165.1 GCA_018656855.1 Candidatus Latescibacterota bacterium
AAGTCTGGTATGCTGCTTGGCAGCAAAATCGGACGTACTTCTTCTCGACGAACCGGTGGCTGGAATAGCGCCAGAGATGATCGAGAATATCCTGGGAATTATCCGCGATTTGCCCTCTAAGAGAAAATCAGTGATCTTGATTGAACACAATCTCGATGCCGTGATGCAGATCTGCGATCGAATCGTTTTCATGGATACTGGAACAAAAGTAAGCGAAGGAACACCAGATGAAGTCCGAAATGATCCAAAGGTTATTGATGCGTATATTGATTGAGGATAGAAATGCTTGAGATAAGTGGACTCGAAACAGGATACGGCAAGAAGCAGGTACTTTTCGATTTGTCTATGGAGGTTAAAGAGGGGGAAATTCTTGCACTCATCGGTCCTAACGGTGCGGCCAAGTCCACTATTCTCAAAGCTGTATGTGGGCTGATACCTCCATGGAATGGGGAGATACAATTCAACGGTACAATAATTAATGGCATAACACCAGCGGAAAACGTAGCGCGGGGAATCACTTTTGCTCCCCAAGGTAGTCGAGTATTCAATGATTTGACCGTCATGGAAAATCTTGAAATTGGCGGTTTTCAACTTCCTCGTAAGGAAGCAAAAAAACGTATCACTGAGGTGTTGGAATTCTTTCCTATACTCAAGGAACGTAAAAGGCAAGACGCCGGCAGGTTGTCCGGCGGAGAACAACAAATGTTAGCCTTGGCACGCGCCCTCGTTCCCAAACCCAAATTGTTGATGCTTGACGAGCCTTCCCTTGGCCTTTCCCCGAACCTAGTTAACACTGTTTTCAAAAAGGTGTCAGACCTCAACAAGGAACTCGGAGTGAGCATACTTATCGTGGAACAGAAAGTCCGTGATGTTCTTGAGATATGTAATCGTGCCTATGGACTAAAATTGGGGAAAGTGGTTTTCGAAGGCTTACCAACCGAACTGATAAAAGATAAGAATAGAATTAAAGAAATTTTTATATAAATCTCTAATTATATCCGCTTTATTCTTCAGTTTTAACTTAATAAGGACGTGGGTTCGATTCCCGTGTCCCTAATAAATTGAAACTTTTCTAATATTTATATTAACAATCATTTAGAGCCAATGAATTTATCAGCTATTTGCTCGCGGGATTAAACGGGGATAATTTAAGAGTATTTTTTCTTATGTTTTTTCAAGAAAAAATAAGAACTCAATGACTTGGTACATCGTGTATTATGTTGACGGCAGGATATCTATTCCTTGTTGTAATGACTCTTCCTCATGTCAGACTAATTTTTCCTTGATCATAAATTTTAAGTCAAATCTCACCAAATTCTAACATCTTTTTTTGGGCCTAATTTTGGGGAGCATGTCAATTCAATTGTACAAAAATACCTCGTTGAAGATTCGACTCCCTTTTATTCCATTAAAATGTTGTTGATAAAGGATTATGACAATTTAACCGGATTAAAATAAAGAAATGTCTTTACCTTGAATGTGATTTATAACTCTCAACATGATGACGAACGATTTCACCATCAATCATATAGATAATGTCTTCAGCGATATTTGTAGCAGAATCGGCAATGCGTTCAAGGTGCCGAGATACTCCCAGATAGTGCAATAGTTCTTTGATATTTTCAGGATTTCTTCGAACCGAATCTTCAACGATATGATACATTTCTCGATTCAGATCGTCAACTTTATCATCGGCAGCACAGACTTCGTGAGCTAATTTTAAATCAAGTGTGACAAGCGCATGTATACTGTTACGGAGCATTTCCTGGACTTTATCCGCCATAAGTGAAAAATCAAAAGGAATGCCAGTTGTTTCTCTCGTTGCAAGGAATTCAGCTCTTTCGGCTATGTTCACAGCAAGATCACTGATTCTTTCAAGATCGTTATTGATTTTCATGACAGCAATGATAAATCGTAGATCATTCGCCACGGGTTGATATAGCGCAAGTATTTTCAGGCATTCTTCTTCGAGTTGAACCTCCCTCTGATCAATATGATGGTCCTGTTCTATTACTTCTTTTGCGAGCTTGGAATCACGTTTTTTGAGGGAATTCACAGACATTCGAACATTCTCCTCAACTTCGGCGACTATTGTCATAATATTCTTTTTTAACGATTCAATCTCTTTATGTAAGCGATTAGTCATAGTATTCCTCCATTATTACCCAAAACGGCCAGTAATATAATCCTCAGTTTGTTTATTTTTTGGATTGGTAAATATCTGCTTTGTTGGACCGAATTCAACGATATGCCCTTCATAGAAGAACGCAGTAAAATCTGATATACGTGCTGCTTGTTGCATGTTGTGTGTAACGATTACTATTGTATATTGAGATTTCAGAGATTCAATCAGTTCCTCAATTTTCGCCGTTGCCACCGGATCTATCGCCGATGTTGGCTCATCCATGAGCAGAACTTCGGGTTCAACCGCAATGGCCCGGGCAATACAGAGACGCTGCTGTTGACCACCTGAAAGCGCTGTTCCGGGTTTATATAATCCATCTTTTACTTCATCCCAGAGAGCTGCTTCTTTGAGTGCTTTCTCCACGCGTATGGCAAGTTCGTTTTTCGTCACTTTATAATGTAATCGTATACCATATGCGATGTTATCGGAGACACTCATGGGAAATGGGGTGGGTTTTTGAAAAATCATCCCGACTTTTCTTCGCAGTTCGATGAGGTCTGTTGAGGCTTCAATAATGTTACCGCCATCAATAAGCACTTCACCGGTTGCTTTCTGATCCCTGTACAATTCAAAAATCCGGTTATAGACACGAATGTGTGTTGATTTACCGCATCCTGATGGACCAATAATAGCGGTCACTTTTTGTTGTGCAATATCAATAGTATTATCATAAAGAGCCTGATTATTACCGTAGAAAAAATTCAGGTTTCTAATCGAGATTTTCGGTTGTGCAACTTTTACATCGAATTGCACTTTGGTATTATTTAATACTCTTCTGTCAAGCACAATTGTATTTTTCTCTTCTTTATTTGCTAAATTATTCATCTATATTTTCTCTCTCGCTATCATTCGTGTAAGAATTGTTAATAATAATATAACCATCATTATAAGAAATGATGCTCCCCACGCTATCTGCTGCCAGTCTGAGAACGGTGACATGGCATAGTTGAATATTGTAACCGTAAGATTGGCTGTCGGCTGGTTAATTGACTGTGGCCAATAAGGACTGTTCAGAGCGGTAAAAAGCAATGGAGCTGTTTCTCCACTCACCCGGGCAATAGCCAGAAGAATTCCGGTTAACATACCTGATTTCGCCGCCCGAAATACAATCCCGAGTATTACTTTCCACTGCGGCGCACCAACTGCAAGCGCTGACTCCCGTAACTCATTCGGAACCATAGTGAGCATGTCTTCCGTGGTTCTCGCCACAACCGGCAGCATAATAATTGCAAGTGAGACCGCTCCCGCATATCCGGAAAAGTGCCCGAAAGGCAGCACAAGAAGTGTATAGACAAACAATCCCACAATAATTGATGGAACTCCCATAATAACATTAAGAGTGAACCGTACGGATTTCCCTAAAAGTGTCGATTTGCCAAATTCCGAAAGATAAACACCGCTCATAACACCAACAGGAACACCCATAACAGTTGCAAGCAGAGTGATAATAACCGTCCCAAGAAGAGCATTTGCCACCCCGCCTCCCTCAATACCGGGAGGTGTCGGCAACTTTGTAAAGAAATTAATACCCAGAGCTCCTATCCCACGTTTTGAAACTTCCCACAGTATCCATACAAGAAAAAGAATTCCAATACATGCTGATACTGTTGAAAGTATTTTTATGATTACATCCGTTCCTTTTCGATAGAAAGCATGCCGTACTATCATAATCCTCTTCCCATACTCTTATGTATCCTCTTGAGCCATGCCTGCGCGATAATCTGGATAATGACCGTGATAACAAATAACAGAAGGCCAAGTTCGACAAGCGCATGCAGATATAATGGTTCAGAGGCCTCAGTGAATTCGTTTGCAAGGGTCGATGCAATGCTATTTCCAGGAGAAAACAGTGATGCAGACAGTGAATGGTTATTCCCAATGACAAATGTCACCGCCATCGTCTCTCCGAGAGCACGGCCCAGACCGATAAATGATGCGCCGATTAAACCCTGAATCCCATAACGAACAACAATTTTAGAAGTAACCTCCCAGGTTGTCGCACCCATTCCGAAACCAGCTTCTTTCATTACGGAAGGAACCATCTGAAATACATCACGCATAACTGCACTAATGAATGGCAGTATCATGAGTGCAAGAATAATCCCCGCGGTGAGTATACCTATTCCCATAGGGGGACCATGAAAAATTGGCAGAAAACCGAAATAATCTCCGAGAACCGGCTGAACATGCTTTGACATAAAGGGAGCGAATACAAAAAGTCCCCACATACCATATATAATACTTGGAATCGCCGCAAGAAGCTCAATAGCATATCCGACGAATTTTCTCAGCATTGGCGGGGCCAATTCCACAAGGAAAAGGGCAATCACAAGACTCATAGGAACAGCGATAATCATCGCGATAAATGTCGATAGTAATGTTCCATAAATACTTGATAATGCGCTAAATTCTTGTGTGACAGGGTTCCATACCGTAGAGAATAAAAAGCCAATTCCGAATTCTCTTATGGAAAGTTTCGAGTTATTGAGCAACTCAAAAAATATGCCGATGATAATAATAAATGACAGGATTGAACAGAGTACTGTCAACAATCGAAATACTTTATCGGCAATATACGGACACTTTTTATTTTTTTCTTTAATCATTCCTGTATAATGATAGGGACCGTATCTCAACACGGTCCCATCCCTTTACCTTTTATTAATGTGCGTGTAGCCTTCTATTTCCAGACCGGATTCCCATTTGATGCTACTGTATCTTTCCACTGTTTTTCGACAAGTTCAATGACGTTTGATGGCATTGGTACATATTGAAGTGTTTTTGCAATATCAGCTCCATGTTTATAACACCATTCGAAAAATGAAAGCATTTCCTTCGCCGTGGCCGGATCTTTTTGCTCCTTATGGATCAGAATAAATGATGCTCCGGTTATCGGCCAGCAATCAGTTCCCGGCTGGTCGGTGAGCACCAGATAGAAACCGGAAGCATTTATCCAGTCAGCATTGGCAGCCGCAGACTGAAATGTATCAATGGTCGGAGCCACAAAGTTTCCCTCGCTGTTTTTGAGCAGAACATGGGTAAGTTTGCTTTGAAGTGCATAAGCAAACTCAACATAACCGATTGAACCGTTAATTCGCTGTACGTTTGTTGCGACACCCTCATTACCCTTTCCACCAACACCAGTGGGCCACTGGACCGCTTTCCCCATACCAACGATATCATGCCATTTCGAGGAGACTTTATCGAGGTAATTGGTAAAAATCCACGTTGTTCCAGAGCCATCGGCCCTATTCACGACAGTGATGGAAGTATTTGGAAGAGAAAGTGCCGGATTAATACTCTGTATTTTCGAATCATTCCATTTTGTTATTTCACCGAGGTAAATTCCGGCAAGCAGTTCAGGAGTGAGCTTGAGTTCTCCCGCCTTGATACTTTTAATGTTAACAACCGGTGTAACACCACCCATTACCATTGGGAACTGGATGAGTCCCGAACTGTCGAGCTCTTCTTTCGTAAGTGGGGCATCTGATGCGCCGAAGTCAACCGTTTTTGCCGTTATCTGGGCAATACCACCGCCGGAACCAATCGATTGATAGTTGATTTTTATTCTAGTGAGATTGTTGTATTTATAAGCCCACTGAGAGTAAACAGGGTATGGAAATGAGGCACCAGCTCCATCAAGTGTTTGTGATTCGGCAGACATTGCAATCAATACGAATATCAGGATGAGCAGAGCCTCTCCGAAAATTTTGATGATTTTCATTATTAATTCAACCTTTCTTAGTTGTTCATTCATTTTGACAATCCCTTATTTTATTTCTGCGTATAAAATACATTTCGTTTGTTAGGATTGTGTTAAGATTGTGTAAATTCCCTGTTAAATCGAGAAACAACACGAAACGTTATCTATAGTTTAAAATTGAAATCAAGGTGAATTCGGTTATAATCTTTACTGTTATCGATACCGGATTGATTGATAAAAACGGTTATGGTTGCATTTGTCTTCGCGGCGACCTGATAAGTGAAATCGAATTTGTGTCCCTGACCGTCCGCGCCGCCGCCCAGGAAATCCGAATCGGTAAATGCGCCGATGATTGCGTCTTTTTCAATGTACCGATAGCTGTATCTGACATCGAAAGAACCAGGATCTTTTGCTTTTCCGAACGTAAATCCGGCAAGCCAGCTCCGGTTATCCTCGACATCATCCGCGATATTGGACACATAATCCACAAACAGGGTTAGTTTATCAAGCGCCCCAACCGGAGATAATTCGGCAAAAATCTCAAGATCATCATAATCATAAATATATTTACCGGCGCTGTCAACCGAGTTACCGGCGCTGTCTCCGGCGTCGAAGAAAGCGGGATAATTCTTTGCGTTCTGATAATCGAAATATCCTGCACCGATAATCAGTCCGCCGACAGGGGATGAATAATCGATTCCCACCTGGCTGCCTAAAAGTAAAGCGTCACCCTGCTCTTTCCGTTCATCGATCCAGAAATACGAGGTGTTGAAAAACAGCCCAAGCGCACTGCCGGATTTTGAGTATTTGAACGCAAGACCTTCGGGTGTGAGGTCGCTGTCCCACAAAAGCTGCGTTTTCGCGGGTGAGAAAAACGGATTTTTAAATTTGCCACCTGATACCGAAACGCCGGGTACTATCCCTGGTTTCCACTCGAAAAAAGCATGATCGATATACGCCTGTTTGGATGAAAATCCATCGTCGAATGTCTGATTTGTGGAAACGGGGCTGCCGGTTCCCGAGGCTATCTGAAACCCGAGATTGACTTCATTATTCAATTTCGCGTTGAAATTCAGTCTTGCTCTCATTCTCTCACGGTTTCTCTGCTCTTTGCCCTCGACATCGATGAGTTCGTGGCGATATCTCAAATCGGCACCGAGAGTAATCCCGGAAACAGCCTGCTGGGAAAATGCCCTGTTGCCCGTACCGAAAATTGACATAATAACGATGACAGTGAATAACAAACGTTTTGAAACCATTGTGAACTCCTTTCATAAAATGGTTGAAAATGAAATGTTTACTTAACCACTGAATATTTGACAGGCCATTATCAAATTTCGGGTAATAATATCGGTGAGAAATATTAACGCATTATGAAGGAATTATTAAAATTGTGTTAAATATTAAGTTTCTGTTGATTTTTTTGAAATCTGGGGGAAATTAAACTGCAGGTAAAGTGATTGTGAAGGTGCTTCCTTTTCCCGGTGTACTTTCTACTGAAATATGTCCACCATGAGCGAGCACAATATGCTTTAGAATGGCAAGACCCAAACCGGTGCCGCCAAGATCGCGGCTTCTACCTTTATCAACTCTATAAAATCGTTCGAATATCCTGGATACATGTTCCTGAGGAATACCGCACCCATTATCTTTCACTTCAATAATCACAGAAGTGCCTTTTTGAAGAGCCTTTACACTGATGCTACTTTTCTCCTTACTGTATTTGATTGCATTATCAATAAGATTGCTAACCGCCTGTACAAGGAGAGAAGAATTTCCTTTTACAAAAGTATCCTCACATTCAAGTGTAATGGTAATTCCTTTATCATGTGCTTGTGTTTCATATAATGCAATTGCAGAAGAAAGGATTGTACATACATTATTGTTTTCGAAATCTATCGTACTTTTTTCGGTTTCCTGCTCAATCCGTGAAAGACTCAGTAAGTCTTCAACAATACTGTTCAACCGTTTTGAATGTTTCAATATTATATCTAAAAACCGTTGTCTATTTTCAGTATCCTCAATAGCACCGTCCTTCAATGTTTCTACAAAACCGATAATTGAAGTAATCGGTGTTTTGAGTTCATGCGAAACATTTGCCACAAAATCCCGACGAACTGATTCAAGTTTTTTCAGACGAGTGATATCATTGAGGACTATAACTGCACCAATACGTTCTCTATTTTTGCCATGAAGTTGAGTTCCGTGAACATGAAGAAACTGTTCATCCTTGTCATGAAAAACAATTTCATCCTCTAATAATTCTTGAACAGATAGTACTTTAGCTACAAAACTCTGTATATAAGTATTCTGGATTACCTCATGAATGTGTTTGTTTCTGGCATTACCAGGATGAATTCTAAAAAGTTTTTCAGCTGCTTGATTGTATTCGATTATACGTTCATCCGTATCGACAGCGATAACCGCCTCAACCATCCCTGATAGGATAGCCTCAATTTCGTTTTGCTGCTCGGAAATGGTATGAATCCTTTTGCTGAGCTTGGCAGCCATTGAATTCATACCTTCGGCAAGTGTTTCCAACTCGGCTATTCCGCTGACTGAAATACGAAAAT
>JABHYP010000166.1 GCA_018656855.1 Candidatus Latescibacterota bacterium
GCCGATAACATTTATGAACTCCGCAAACTCACAGAAGATGAATGGCTTAGTATGCCTACAGAGGATCGCCTACGGGCTCTCTCAACAACCTCAAGGCATGCAGAGGATCAGGCATTCCTCGGAGATTTCGGAAGGAATAACGACCTGTATAAGAAGTGGGGTTACGAGTTTTACGAGATGGAAGACCGCTACGAGTCCTATGCTTTCCGAAATTATGAACCATATAATATTATAGAGGAGCGCAGGAGACGGTGGTCCTACAATGAATTCGGTGATAGAATCACAAAAATGCGCAGTAGTTCAACTATCTGGAGGGATAGAGCCTATGGAGATGGTCAATGGCGAGCCTGGGGGCCCAGCGGCTTTATTAATGCCAGTGGTGGTACTGACGGCGTCTGGGTAGCGAGAGAATCCACCAGTGATTGGGCTTTTTCTGTTATCGGCGCAGGTGCTCTAAGAACCACTTTTACTCCGCTTACTTTAGCAATTCCGAACATGAACGGTTTGTCGATTGATTTCCAGTCAGCGAACACTACCGCAAAATTTATCACCAGTGTTCTTGCATCCCAAAGAATTGCGGAAGAGGGCGGCGTCATGCTGCGCGGCGGCCGTATTCGGAGAAAATTCGGGGCGCTTACTCTCGGGACATCATATGTTACTACATACGGTATGCAGGGAAACCGCAGCGGAGGAAGCAAGTGGCGCGGCATGGTTAATAACTTCACACCTACCCCGATGATGGTTGCGGTGCGATTTTTGGATGATTCTCCACAGGACGGCGTTGGCGGCCCTATCGTGTATGACATTCGCCTCAGGGTGAACGGCAGGTACCGTGATAACGTTCAGCCGCAGGTCATACTCGATAATCAACTGCTCGACCGGACAAGCGCTATTACCGATAAGATTGACAAAGCGTATATCGAACCGAAAACTCACCAAAATTATGGTTCTACCCCCTACGATCATTTCACTATTGGTAATACGCCGATTTTGAAATATTCAGATTACAATTACATGAACGACCTTGTGAAAGGTAATAACGTAACAAACGTTGCCACAAAATACAGCAAATCCCTTTCAAATTCTTACTATAAATTATCTGATTTCGGGGGCAAACCACTCCAGGCAAACGGTAATGATTGTGTAGTCTTTTTATACGATCTTGTAAGCATAACCGAGACGCTCAGGAGTATCGAGGCTGTAACCACTGTGGCAAATGATTACCGTATACAGACCTCCATGATCTATGCGCTTGACCCGAAAGGCGGTCATGACACCGCCGGAAAGAACAGCGACTGGTATAATACCACATTCTGGCGGACAGCGGCTCAGTGCGAAGGAAACGTTAAAGACGGTTCTAACGTATCCACAATAGCTGTTGACTTTGGTTTTGAGATAGCGAACGTTATTTATGGAATAGACGCCGATTTCAATTATCGCGGGTTAAAAATAAAAGCTGAGTTTGTTAACAACGTTCATACCTATCAGTTTGCCGATGGTCTTGCCGGAACCGGAAAACCCACAACCTATGTACCCGGCCTGCCCGCCCGTAAAGGGCATCGTTTTATGGAGTCTGATAATGCATACTATATAACTGCTGCGAAGGATTGGTCGCATATCGGATTTGCAGGCGAAGTATTCAAAATGGGGAAAAATTACCGTCCCTACATGGACTACTTTTATGCTCAGGATTTCCGGGCTCTCATGCGCACTAACAACACAGCGAGGGTTTCAACTGTTGAGGACAATGACGACGACGACCAGTACGCTGACCAGATGTTAGTCCAGCGCGCAATGGGCGCTGGTGTTATATCTACCGAAGACCCTGACGGCGTTTACCCCGGAAACGATGCTGACAATGACAGTATCGCCGATACAAACAAGAATCTTAACAAGGATCCCGACTATACTGAGCCTTTCTATATGTTCGATATAGACCCGGATGATTTCGTTTTCGGTAACGATTATAACAATAACACTATCCCTGATTTCCGCGAAGATGACATGAAGTTTGATACACCCTATGACCTCGACCGTCAGGGACATCACTTCTATGTCTCTTTATCACCGATTACAAGCATGAAGTTTGTTGCGGGATCTTTCCATACCCAGGGTGTCGGCGCATCGTCATACAGGACAAACGACGACTATGCCAAATTACAGTTGAATTACAATGTGTTTGATATTGGAAAGCTTTACGCAGAGTACCGGTATGAGAAAATCCAGGATAATATCCGTGACCAATATATCCAGGCAAGAACATATATGAAAGATATCTATTGGTTGATGGGTGGTTCTGCTAATTTAAGACCTTTTGAACGTGATTTGTACTTTGATGAAATCTGGTACAGAAATTCTTACGTGCAGAGACTCTGGATTGACTCCAATATCAGGGCGATTCCTTCTATTACGCTGGAAAATTACATCAAACTTGAGAACAACGAACAGATTGAAGGTGTCATGTACGATGGCACTTTCCAGCCCTATGATACGGTTAAAACATATTCGATGGTTAATAAACTGGTTTATACGAAGCAGTGGGGAAACTGGGTATTTTCACCGGGGCTTAAATTCCGTTTTTACAAGAAAGCCCGCTCCGAATCCTTACAGCCGCTTGACCATTACCTGATGCGTATGCCGCTCGTTATGTTTAAATATATTGTTTCTCCAAAGACTGATATTACACTTGCACTCCAGGGATTTCCCGGCTTTGAACTTGATTACAATGACTATGTCCAGACCACCAATGATTACTGGCGAAATACATACTGTCTCCAGATACAGAACAGTACGAACTATTTCGGCTATAATATCTGGGCATCCTGGGGACTGACGCTTGACGAAATGAGTTACGAAGATAAATACAGGGAACTCAGTTCGTATAAAAAATCGGGAACGTTTGTAAAAGTCTATATCGGATGGGATTAAGAATACTTGCAGCGTGACTGATATAAAAATACCATAACAAATTATTGATTACGAAAGGTAGATCAGACATTCCTGTCTGATCTACCAAATATTTCAATTAGCAAATGATATTACTTGTATGAAAACAATCCGGTATTAAATCATGAACTTTTCTGAGGCTCTATGTTAGGCATAATTTACCTACCGACAACTTTCCTCAAATACCTGATATTTTCCACAGCCATATGATTCTTGAAAACTGATGTACCTACTACAAGATAGTTTACACCGGCGTTCACAAGAAGCGAAGCATTATCCGGATTCACTCCGCCGTCCACCGATAGAATGAGCTTGGGATTCGCTTCTGAGGCTCTATCAACGATCTTTCGGATCCGTTCATAGGATGCCTCAATAAAATTCTGCCCGCCGAAACCGGGGAATACTGTCATTACAAGAAGTATTTCAACGCTATCAAGGTATTCAAACACTGCCTCAACGGGAGTATCGGGCTTAAGTGATATTCCCGGGTGTACCCCTTTTTCTGAAATTTCCTTGAGAATTACCGGCACATCATCCACAACCTCAACATGGACAGTGATATAATCGCTGCCGGCATCGGCGAAAGAGCCAATCATCACTTGAGGATTGTCAACCATGAGATGCACATCTATCGGAAGATCAGTCATTTTTCTGATAGTCTTCACTATATTGGGCCCAAATGCCAGATTCGGCACAAAATGCCAATCCATTATGTCAACATGAAAAGTGTCACAGCCTCCTTCCTCGGCCCGCGCAATCTCATCGCCA
>JABHYP010000167.1 GCA_018656855.1 Candidatus Latescibacterota bacterium
AGCGGGTCTTGTGGATGTGAACGGAAATGTTCTGGCTCTCGACAAGCGGAAGACACTTGCGCGCGAGTCCGCTGAAGCTCCGGTAAAACAGATAGTCGATTCGATACGAGAGGTTGTACGTCTGGGCGGTGCGGCGTTTTCCGATATACGCGGTATCGGTATCGGTTCACCCGGGCCTCTAAACGCAAAAGAAGGTAAGATTCTCATGGCGGGCAACCTGCCGCACTGGATCGATTTTCCTCTTGCCGGCATTATCAAGGAACGTGTGGGCGTAAATACGTATATCCAGAACGATGCTACTGTATTCGCTTATGGTGAATGGTGGATGGGAGCCGGGAGAGGAAAGGATGATTTTTTCGCGGTAACGCTCGGAACCGGTATCGGCGGCGGCGCTGTCTGCGGAGGCAAACTCCTCACAGGGTTCAATGACAATGCCTGTGAAATAGGGCACATTACCATAGATTACAACGGCCCCCAGTGCTGGTGCGGACAGAACGGGTGCCTTGAACAGTACGCCTCTGCGACCGGCCTGGTGCGAATGACAAACGAGAAACTGATCAACGTTCACATCGAAACCCCCCTCGCAGAGTATCGTGGCAAACCCTCAGAACTGACATCAAAGGAGATTTTTGAGGCAGCGAAGGCCGGTGATGCTTTCGCATGCGAGATGTTTGAAACGGCGGGTTATCTCCTCGGTATCGGGCTTGTTAACGCCCTAAATCTACTTAATTTCGAGGTGGTTGCTGCAGGAGGAGGGCTTGCCCGTGCGGGAGATATGATTCTTGAGCCGGCACGGCGCGCTCTTTTAGACCGCGGATTTAAATCCTGCGTTAAACAGGTAAAACTTGTTCCCGCGCAACGGCCTGATGACGCCGCTATTCTCGGTGCAGTTAAGCTGGTTATCGATATGGAGGTGAACAGCTGAGAATCATAGTGCTTTTTTCGGCATTAACGTTCCTTATGATGTCTGTGCCGAAATCTTCTTTCGGAAACGGCCCCGTACCCTTTTCTCCTACCGTTCGCGTTCAGCGTGCGGCGCAGGATACCGGACATGGCCATGAATTCAGTACGATTTCTGCCGACAGCACATGGTCGCCATCCGCCATTTCAGTTAATCCCTCCAGAGCTATGAAGCACTCCCTTCTCATTCCCGGATGGGGACAGATCGATAACGGTAAAAAGAAAAAAGCCGTTCTATTTTTTGCCGCCGAGATCATTTGTATCGGTGGATATATCTATAATTATCAAGAATTAAGTAACGAAGCGCTTACTGAATGGGAGCGTGAAAATATCCGTACGGACAGAAACACTTTCCTTCTCTACTGGATGCTGTCCAAACTTCTGGGGATGGTGGATGCTTATGTTGACGCGCATTTCGCCGATTTTGATGTAACTGATATTACCCCGAAAGAACTCGCCGAACCAAAAAACAAACGCTGATCCTACTATCAATTCATGAACTTTTTCTTTTCGGTTGAAAATATTTTACAGAAATTCATAATAATTGAAAATAATTATGTCTTTGTTACGTCTAATATTATAAACCATTATTATTGAAAAAGACAACGGCCAACATTATTAAAAATGGTTCGCGCCTACTTTATTGAGGCTTATACTTTTAAAAAATAGAAAATCCTGAAAAACAGTGAGTTTTGAATGAAAAAAGGCTGGGTGATAGTTCTTTTTTTTATTTTTTTTATCGGCAGCTGCCCGGTGTACGCCCAGAAAATAATTCGGGGCAAGGTATCCGATGCCGAGACTGGCAAAATACTGCAGTCAGCCCATATTCGCGTGGTTGGTAAACGCAGCGGCACAATATCTAATGATGAGGGACGTTATTTCCTTGGAATCAGCGAAGTGCCGGCTGAGATAATTGTAAGCTATATAGGATATAAATCTCAAAAAATCGCCGTTACTGAAGATTCACCCGGCGAACTTGATATTGTACTTGTCCCCAGCCCGGTTGTACTGGAAACGATTGTAGGTACGGCGGAAGACCAGGCGCTGAGAATCATGCGTAAGGTCATCAGTAGAAAACAAAAATGGCGGGCATCTCTCGAATCGACCACAGCGGATGCCTACACGCGAGTTATCCTTGCGAATGATAAATCCATCTCCTCAATCTCGGAGAGTATTTCAGAGGTTTTCTGGGACAGCGAGAAAGGATTTCGCGAGTTGATCAAATCGAAACACCAGACAAAAAACATGAAATCGAAAAACAATTTTGCGTCTGCAAGAATAATACCCAACCTGTACGACGACGATATTGATATTATCGGATTTGACACTATTGGCCCGACTCACCCGAAGGCGCTTACATATTATGATTTTAAGCTCATTCGGCAGCGGAAACTGGATGATAAAACGGTGTTTGATATTTCATTTAAGCCCAAAGGCAAGCTGCAGCCGGCGTTTATCGGTACAGTTGCAATTCTGGATGAGGAATTTGCCATGATTGAGGTTGATGTAAAACCAAACGATGCGATCAAGCTGCCCTCGCCGCTGAATAAATTCAGCTTTTCAATTGCACAGCAGTTCAGCAATTTTGGCAAGGAATACTGGCTTCCGGTGGATGCCAGAATTGATGGGGAAATCAAAATCAAATTGCCCGGGCTCGAATTTCCGACCATTAAATACCGCCAGCTAACCCGTTTGACAGATTACAGGGTAAATGTATCGCTGCCGGATTCGCTCTATGACAGCGATAAAAAGATGTATGACCTTACCATCTCGAACAAAGCCGTGACAGTGGAGGAACACGTCGACGATTCTGGTGTAGATGCATCGATTGCCGAAGCAACAGAAGTAGATACACCATCCCCGGAACCGAACGCAAAAGACTTCGATGCTGATGCCCCGGAAACTGTCGAGACAGAAACTGCCGAGGCAGAAACTGACGGTACCGAAACTGACAGAGTCGCTGTCGTCAACTCCGCTGTTAACGATCCCGACAGCCTGTTTGCGGCAAGCTCTCAGGTGATTCCCCTGACCGTAGAAGAGAAAAAAGCTTACGATACCATCGATAGCACGATGACAATGGAAAAAGCTTTCAAACCCAAGGGATTTCTTACTCGAATGATAAAAGATGACGCTGAAAAGAAACAAAAAAAACAGTCAAAATTCACCAAAGCGTTTTCACGGGTGTTTTCAGGTTTCGGTCCGCGAGTATGGCATAACAGGGTTGACGGTTTCAACATGGGTTTGAACTACAAAAATAGAATTACCGATCGTATTAGATA
>JABHYP010000168.1 GCA_018656855.1 Candidatus Latescibacterota bacterium
GGAATTACCGTGGACGGGCCAATAGGACCGCGCGGTCGTTTCCAATCCGGCGCTGTTTATATCGCAGCTAAAACCGGTCTTCCAATTGTACCTGTCACCGGCAGCGCTGATAGAGCCCACTATTTTAAAAGCTGGGATGCGCTGCAGTTTCCTTTCCCTTTTTCCAGGGGCATTTTGAATATTGGCGAACCATATTATATCACAGGCGGGATTGACTCTGACAATATTGAATTTCACAGGGCAGAACTTGAACGAAGGCTGTGCGACTTAAACCGTGAATCCGACGAAATAATTGGAGCCAAAGCTGTAATATGATTGCACTGTATACACTGCTGATGTCGATTGTCCTGATTGCTGTCTATCCGATAGCCTGGGTAGGCGCCCTTTTCGGACATACATATCTCTTGAAAAGGTTCCGTGCTCCCGGAGACATGTCCGAAAGTAAATCCCACCGTGTGTGGATTCATGCCGCGTCGGTAGGGGAAGCCGGTATAGCGTTTTCTCTGGCAAGTGAGATAAAAAGAAAACATCCGCAGTTCGAGATTTATATTTCCACTGTGACATCCACTGGGCTTGCCAGAATTCACAGCCTGAATGAATTATCTGGAGAAAGCACAGTTACAGGCGCTTTTATTGCGCCCATTGATCATCCCCTGATAACCGGAAAATTTATCGCAAGGGTAAAACCGTCATCATTTATACTCGTGGAAACGGAGCTGTGGCCGTGGCTCGTTCAGTCGATGCACTCCAGCGGTATTCCCATAACCATGGTCAACGGGAAGCTCAGTAAACGGTCGTTCAGGCGGTATATGATTGCCCGCAGTGTCATGAAAAGAATTGTTAACATGATCTCTCTCATCTGCGTACAGTCACGGACTTTTGCAAAACGTTTCATGATGCTCGATGTTCCTCATGAGCGGATAGAAATTATTGGAAACGTGAAATTTGACGGCCTGCCCGAAGCCGCCGATTTCGATTCCGCAGAGATTCGTCATGACTTTGGAATACCTGAGCGGGCAAAGGTATTTGTTGCCGGAAGCACACGTCCCGGAGAAGAAATGGAGCTTGCGCGTTCATTTTTACGGATTCTTGAAGTGCGTCAGGATACTGTGATGGTGATTGCCCCTCGCCATCTGAGCAGAATGCCTGAAGTGGAAAAAGTGTTAAATGATGCTGGCTTGCCTTATTGGAAGAGAAGCGGCGGTGAAAAAATTGTTGCCCCGGGAAAAAATGTGTTGATTATCGATACGATGGGAGAACTCGTAACAGCGTTTGCATGTGCCGATGCAGCGTTTGTGGGTGGAAGCCTGAGAGACTTCGGCGGGCATAATCCCCTTGAACCTGCCGCACTCGGTATACCGATGATGTTCGGCCCTTATATGGAACAAACGGGATCGAAAGAACTCCTCAGCGAGGGAGCGGCGATACTTGTCCATGACGGAGATGAACTTTCAGAGGCGCTTAACAGAATTTTTGAAAACGATGAAAAGAGCAGGCGGATGTCTGAGGCAGGCCCTGCAGTTGTCAAACGCTTCAAAGGTACGCTTGCCCGTACTCTTAAACACATGGAGAACCGCCGCCTTATATGAAAAAGATACGAAAATATTTAGAAGATATATTATATCAAAGATACACTGAAACACCTCCCTTGCTGTTGAGAGCCGGTCTTTGCATTCTCGAAGCCGTATATGCCGCCTGCACCACATTCCGCAATTTTTTATACGACAGGAATTTTATAAGGACAAAGAATATACCCTGCCGTGTTATTAGTATCGGGAACATCACTGTCGGAGGCACCGGAAAGACACCGGTTGTTATCATGACTGCAAAAATGCTCTGTGACACTGGATTTTCAGTTGCCGTTGTTTCGCGAGGTTACGGGAGAAAATCTCATGCGCCGCTGGTTGTTTCAGACGAGTCGGGAATTCTTGTTTCGCCCGCGGAGGCCGGGGACGAACCTCATATCATTGCTCAGGAGCTTCCCGGAATTCCCGTAGTTGTGGGAAAAAATCGTTACAAAGCTGCGCAATTAGCTTATGAACGTTTTAAACCGCGCATAATCATTCTTGATGATGCTTTTCAACACAGAAGATTATATCGTAATGTAAATATCGTAACCATGGATGCTGAAAATCCGTTTGGAAACGATCATCTGCTTCCCCGCGGATTGCTGCGTGAATCACCGTTTGAGCTGAAGCGGGCACATGTGGTTATAGTAACGCGTTTCGGCGATGAATACCGAAAAGACAAATTCGAAAGAATGATCAGGTTCCATTATCGAAATGCGCTCATTTTCTGGAGCAAACATGTGCCTGCCGGATTGCGCGAACCATGCGGCAAAAAGCGATTGGAGCTTAACACTATACGCGGCAATAAAGCTGCGGCGCTTTCCAATATTGTCAATCACGATTCATTCCACCGGATACTCGAGTCGCTCGGCGCTGAAATAGTTGCGAAACATACAATGCCCGACCATCATACATATACGCGTGAAGAACTGGAAAACATAGAAACGAGCGCCAGGGATGCAGATGCCGATGTGCTCGTGATGACAGCAAAAGACGAGCGGAATATTCCCGAGCGTTACAACGCTGAAATTATTGACAAACTCGTTCTCGATATTGAGGCAGAACTTATCGATGATAAAGAAGCTTATCTTGACATCCTTAAGCCTGTGATGTTATGAGGAAACGCATTTTCCTGTATCTTAAATCCGGGAGAATGAAATGAATGGAGACGCTTATGGAACTTGAGGCATATAAGGCATTATCGAAAGATGAACTTGTCAACCGTATAAAAATTGCTAAACGGGAGAAAAACGCAGTTATACTTGCTCATAACTACCAGATTCTCGAGGTGCAGCATGTTGCCGACTATTGCGGAGATTCTCTTGAGTTATCACGCATTGCTGCAAAAACTGATTCGGATGTAGTGGTGTTTTGCGGCGTTGATTTCATGGCTGAAAGCGCAAAAATCCTTGCACCCGAAAAGACAGTGCTGCTGCCTGAGATAAAAGCAACCTGCCCCATGGCACAGATGGTAACGCCTGATGCCCTGAACAGGGCGAAAGCCGAAAACCCCGACGCCGTTGTTCTCGCTTATGTAAACACTACCGCTGCTGTTAAAGCTCTAACCGATATCTGCTGTACATCGGCCAATGCTTCAAAAATTGCCAACTCGCTGGGCGGCAGGAAAATACTGTTTGTGCCAGACAAAAACCTCGCTCACTATACCCGGAAAGTTACCGGAGCATCTATCAAAGCCTGGGATGGGTTTTGCTTTGTTCATAATATGTTTACAGTGGCGGATGTGAAACGGGCAAGGTCAGCGCACCCCGATGCTGTGTTTATTTTGCATCCTGAATCCCCGCCGGAGGTCATCGAACTTGCCGATGAGGTCTTTTCCACAAGCGGTATGGCAAAGTATGTTGCAAATATGAAAAACGAAGACGAAAAACATCGAGGCGTGATCATCGGCACAGAAACAGGTCTTGTCAACCAGCTACGGGAAAGGTATCCGGATGTCGGAATCTGGCCTCTTAACGAGTTTGCGATATGCGGTACAATGAAACTAACAACGCTGGACAAGGTGTGCTGGTCAATAGAAACCGGGAACCATGAAATAACACTGTCCGGGGATATTATTGAAAAGGCGAGAGCGTCACTGGAAAGAATGCTGGAATTGTAGCGGTTCACAACCTTGATGCATACCCTTCATTTTTACACTATATACCGCATTATTTCCTCTCTATAACGCTATATAATGTATTTATTTAAAGATTTTCCTTTTATGAGAATCGGTATTTTGTTAAATTTGTAGTATATTCCTGACACTGTTGAGAAGGAGTGTACATGGTAAAAACTGATTTTCTCGTTATTGGATCGGGAATAGCAGGCCTGTCGTTTGCGCTCAAAGTCGCCGATCTTGGCGAGGTGATAATTATTACCAAGAAAAACGACAGCGAGTCATCTACCAACTATGCCCAGGGAGGCATCGCCGGCGCCATTGGCAGCGATGATTCGAAGGAACAGCATATTACCGATACGATAACTGCTGGCTGCGACCTCTGTCATAAGGATATGGTTAAGGTTGTGATCGATGAAGGCCCTATGGTTATAAACCAGTTTATGTCTTGGGGTTGCAGGTTTACACGGGGGGCGGACGGCAAGCTGGCTCTCGGTCGCGAGGGCGGCCATTCCCGTAACCGGATAGTTCATGCCGATGATCTGACAGGCCACGAAATTGAAATAGCGCTGCTTGCTCAGGTTAAGGAACATCCCAATATCACATTGCTTGAAAATCATATTACTGTGGACCTTCTGACCGAGCATAATGTAGCTGTGATGACAAAACACGGCGCTGTCACCTGTTTCGGGGCGTATGTCCTTGACGTTGAAAATGGGCAAGTCGAAACATTTTTATCCGGAACTACGATGCTTGCCACCGGGGGGACGGGCGCTGTTTATCTCCATACTACAAATCCGGACATCGCTACGGGGGATGGAATTGTTATGGCGTACAGAGCAGGAGCAAAGGTGGGCAATCTCGAGTTTATGCAGTTTCATCCCACAAGCCTGATGCTTTCCGGCGGCAAGTCTTTTCTCATTTCAGAGGCTGTTCGCGGTTTTGGAGGTGTTATCGTTGATGAAACGGGCAGAAGAGTTATGGAAGATCATCCCCTGAAAGATCTTGCTCCGAGAGATATCGTCGCTCGGACAATCGACCATCACCTGAAAAACAGCGGTGAAGAGCATGTGTTCCTCGATATAACACGAAAAGATCCCGATGCTATCAAAAAACGGTTTCCAAATATCTATGAAACGTGCCTCACTCATGGCATAGATATCACGAATGATCCGATCCCGGTTGTCCCTGCGGCGCATTATATGTGCGGTGGAGTTGTGACTGATTCTTACGGCCGCACCTCGATAACAAATCTCTTTGCTGCCGGAGAGGTTGCTTTTACCGGGCTTCACGGCGCAAACAGGCTGGCGTCGAACTCGCTCCTCGAAGCGGTGGTTATGGTTGACCGCGCCGCATCGGCGGTGAGAGAAAAAAGGCAAAAACCTTCGGAACTGCCCGAGGTCTCGGAATGGAGCGAAAAAGGTACGTTCAAACATGACGAATGGGTGATTATTTCACATGACAGGCAGAATATCAGGCGCCTGATGTGGGATCTTGTTGGAATTGTCCGAAGCGATTTCAGGCTCAGGAGGGCTGAGAACCGCATAACGTTAATCCGCGACGAGGTCAGGGAGTATTATAGGAAAACCAGGCTTTCACTTGAGCTTGTCGAGCTTCGCAATCTCGTGATAATTGCGTGGCTTATTGTTATCAGCGCTCGTCACCGTAAAGAATCGCGCGGGCTGCATTACACAACCGATTATCCGAACCGGGATGATTCGCTCTGGAAACATGATACGATAATTCAGAACGAGGAAATAATTTTGTAATTATATAAATAATTATTCGCCTATCCAATAAAAACAGCTCAAAATAATTTTTTAAAATACAGCCCCCCATACCCCCCTAAAGGGGGGCAAAAAATACTCAAAAACTGCAAGGTTAAGTCCCCCTCCGGGGGATTTAGGGGGCTTTGCGTAGCTAACTCGATAAGCGAAAAAAACAATTATTAACGTACTTGAAGCTTACTGGTTTTAAACTTGGATTGCTGGTAAATTTCAATGTAGATTTGATTAAGAATGGAATTGTACGCATTGTAAATAATCTTTAATCTTAGCGTCTTTGCGAGAAAAGTATTTTATGGATTACGAAAACAAAATAACGGTGCTTGATTTCGGAGGGCAGTACGCTCATCTAATCGCGAAACGAATCAGGCATCTCGGAGTCTATGCCGATATTAAGCATCCCGATATCAGCGTGGAGGAATTAGGTAAGCCCGGCGGCATTATTATGTCCGGCGGACCTTCGAGCGTGTACGCTGAAAATGCTCCCCGGTTCAATCCCGGGATTTTGAAGGCGGGTATTCCGATACTCGGTCTGTGTTACGGGATGCAGCTTCTCGCGTATCTTTTGGAGGGTGAGGTCAAACGACTCGACAGAAGCGAGTACGGCAGGGCTGAACTTGAAATTGCCGGAGATTCCCCCCTGTTTGACTGTCTTGAGGATCATGAGCTGGTATGGATGAGCCACGGTGATTCCGTGATCACACCGCCTTCAGGATTTGAAATAATTGGCCGCACAGCCGATTGTCCCATTGCTTCTATGGCTGACGAGAACCGGAATATTTATGGTCTCCAGTTCCATCCGGAAGTAAAAGATACTCCATCGGGCGATTGTATTTTGGCAAATTTTCTTGCAATATGCAAACTTGAGAAAAACTGGTCGATGGAAGGATACATTGAGCAGAAGATGAATGAGATTCGCAGGCAGGTAGGGGATCGTAACGTCTTTTTACTGGTGTCCGGGGGTGTTGATTCCAGTGTCGTTTTCACACTTCTCAACCATGCTCTTGGCGAGGATCGCGTACTCGGTCTACATATAGACAACGGGCTCATGCGGAAGAATGAAACCGCGAAAGTAAGGGAAGCCCTTGACAAACTGGGATTTCATAATCTCGTCGTTGTTGACCGGACTGATGATTTCCTCCGCGCAGTTGAAGGTCTTACAGACCCGCAGGAAAAGAGAAAAGCTATCGGGGATGAATTTATCTTTGTGAAGGACCGCGAACTGAAATCTCTTAAACTCGACTCTGATTCCTGGCTTCTCGGACAGGGAACCCTGTATCCGGATATCATCGAATCCGGTGGCTCGCTTCATGCGGATGTCATCAAGACGCACCATAACCGGACGGATATGATAAAGGAAATGGTGGCGAAAGGGCTGGTTATAGAGCCGCTCGACCAGCTTTACAAGGACGAAGTACGGGAGGTGGGCGAACATCTCGGAC
>JABHYP010000169.1 GCA_018656855.1 Candidatus Latescibacterota bacterium
CTGCACCGTATTTTTTTCTGAGGAATTCTCTCCATTTCTGGACCATTGCAGGATTATGGTCGAAAAGCCAACCGTCGGCAACCGGCGTATGGGAGCCCTCGTCAAGGTAATGGTTGTTGTAACCGATGACACGGTTCGCCCAGGGACGGGATTCACAGTAACCGACGATAGCGGTACACAATTCCGATGCCTTATCCCAGAACATATCGGAGGCAAGCGAGGGTTTATCCCAGGCTACTCCCTCTTCGTTTATAAAAAATTCCGATGGATGCAGCGTGCTCCATGACTTCGGGGAAGGAGTATAGAAACGAACGATGATATAAGCATCAGGATCGCCATTGAGAATGTGTTCAACCTGTGCGTCAAGGCCGAAGAAATCAGGCGGAACTTTAGCAAGAGGTATACTGTTAACCTTGTCGCCAACCCAGAAAAGAGTACCGTGATAATCTTCG
Organism: Candidatus Latescibacterota bacterium; assembly: GCA_018656855.1. Lineage (GTDB taxonomy): Bacteria > Latescibacterota > Latescibacteria > Latescibacterales > Latescibacteraceae > JABHYP01. The sequence continues at coordinate 453 of JABHYP010000169.1, forward strand.
GGAAGCCTTCCGATCCAGATGAAATAAGCACCCATACCATGTTTATAAAAGAGAGGCATATACTTATCGTAAAAAGGTCTGTTTCGTGCAGGACTGTAACCGGCAAGCGCATGGGGATTCCCATCGATGAATGCAGTTGGACGGCCGTTGTGCATCCTTACTTCCACATCGGGCAGTTTCTGTGCTTTCGATTGAATGACTCCTGTTAATGTAAAAACAAGAAGTACGATTATCCATAAAAGCAAAATCCTTTTTTTCTTCATAATCAGAGCCTTCCTGCATTTATTATGGTTCATCCAATTAATGCGCACCTGAAATAGCCAACATAAAATTGTAAATATGCACGCTATTATGGCCGGGAATCAGGAGCCGTAAAATGTCTGAACCGCTGATACCTGTGATTAAAAATTGCCATGATGCTGTATTTCTTGAGCTGGTAAACACATGGAATTTACCTTACTACGCTTACACAAGGAACAGTTTTTTGTCGAGCTTCAATATTTCTCCCGCTTCGGCATATTTCGAGGCATCCCAGCCGTATGTCATATACTCGTTTTCAATACCGTCCTCAAAAACATGCACGAGGTTGAATCCTTCGGGATGGCCGTCGCGAGGCCCGCTCCACCAGCCACCCGACACCGCAGCAGTGTCAATATATTTTACATCTTTATAGACATAGAGTTCATTGATATGGATATGCCCCTCGAGGAACCCGAAAAAGCGATATTGTGTGAGCAGGTCATGTAACTCCTTGCCGTCCGTCAGAACAGTTCCTCTGGCGTTCTGAAAAGTCGGGCCATTTTGAATCTGTGAGATCCAGGTGAAGTATGGTATGTGCGCCACAGCAATAACGGGAGTATCTACGGGGATACCGGCGAGGTCCTGTTTGAGCCATGTCATCTGTTCCTCGCCTATTTCGCCAATGTAGTGGTGTCCGCGTTCATTTTCGTTTTTCTCGATACCTACCGAATCAAGAAGCAGGAAATGAACGCCTTTATGGTCAAAACTCCGGTATGTTCTGCCATCGCCGAGCCGTTTCTTGAACATTTCCTTGCCCCATTCAGGATGATTTTCAGGCACAATGTCCGGAACAGTGATGCCGAATACCTCATGATTTCCCATGACGTTATAAACCGGTATATCGAACGATTTACAGCACTCGATATACATTTCATAGAGCACATTGGCACGTGATTCGTCTGCTGCAAGCACATCCATCACCAGATCACCGCCACTCACAGCGAAATCCGGCTTGAGAGAATTTATCTTCTCGATGGCGGCAAGGAATCCCTCTCTCGCTCCCCGTTCTGGCTGGATGTGGACATCGGAATAATGCACAAAGCTGAAAATCTTTTTCCGTTCTGAAATTGCAGGTTTCTTCGCGCATGATCCGGCTCCGATTCCAGCGATTCCAGCAGGTAAGGCTGTTTTCATAAAGCTTCTTCGCTTCATGCTTCCCCCTTAAAGTAGCAAGACTTTAATTAATAAATGTAAAATTTTATATAAAATCGGTGACAAAAAGATAAAAATATTTTATTTTAAGGTAATGTTTTCTAAATATCTACCGATTATACTTTTAGATACTTATGCCCCGGTTAATTCGTAAATTATTTTCAGATAATATGTGAGGATAATAATAGATTATTTTTTAATAAATTGCAAGAAATTCAGGTATATAATATGAAAACAGTAAAGTTTTTCAAACTTATCTGTTTCTCAGCGTTATTGCTATTGCCAATCATCACGGTAATAGCGCTTCCCGAAAAACCCGAAGAAGATGATGAACGGTTTATCGGCGCCTGGGTACGTCATGATTTTTATTATGATTTTGACAATTCCGGTGTGATGAAAGCTGTGAAGGTTAATGGAGAACCGAAAGGTTACAGGACATTCAAATACACATTTGAAAAGATGGGGCTATTCAAGGTAATAAGATTCGGAAAAAGTATTTCCGACAGTACAGGCTTGAATTTTCTTCTTGTCGGCAATGTTACAGACTCAACGGCCATTATTTCTCATGGTACGCCCTTTGTCCGTGCCGATTCAAGTTCCGGATTGTCAGGAACATGGAAATACGTAAATAACTATAAAACAATCATTATAACTATAGATCAGAATACAATCGACTATCGGGAAATGGTGATGGATTTAAAAACAGGGGCGACAAATACAACCGAGCAAAGACAGGGTAATATAAAATACCGTAACGGTAAATATAGCGGACAATTCATCATAAACTTTTTTGATGGCACAAAAACAACAGTTGTCCCCGTTCTTTTCAATAAAATCATGTACTTTTATGATCTCAGCCCCATAAAATCTATGTTTATCAGGGCCGAACAAGTTCCAACGTACCGTGAGTACCAGAAAGTAAGTAAAAATTGAGACCGTGATAAACGATGCGTAAATACATATTAATTATATATGGAGTACGCAAAGGGAAACAAAAAAAGATATAGTGGCAAGTAATAAAAAGTGCCGATTATTCAATTTTATATACGAGTATCGAGCCTGAAATACCATCGCTTATATAAAGCATGCCCTCCCTATAAGCCACCGACCTGGGGGACATAGTACGGTCTTTGCCGTAACCTGCAATGCCCAGCGGGACGCCTCTCGCTGAGAGTACAAGAACTCCATTTCTACAAGCAACGGCTATAGTACCATCGGGAAGCGCTGCCACATCTACAGGCGATTCAAGAACTTTTGACTCGATGTGCCGGATTTTCGCTCCGAAATGACTCAGAATAGCAACAGCACCTGCGTCTTTATCAGCTATGAAGATGGTGCCGTCATCGCTAACATCCAGGCCGGCGGGTTCCTGAAAGCTTTCTTTCCCCGAACCAAAAGCGCCCATACTTTTGATAGTACCGCCCAGCATGTCTATCCGAATGAGCGCGCCTGTATCGCGGTCGGTAATAAAGAGATCGCCTGTTGTTGTATCAAACGCAAGGCCGTTGAACGAACTGAAAAGTCTGTTTTCCGCAGAGTCTTTTTTGTATAAAACATAAGAATGTTTGAGGTTCCTGTCGAATCTGAGCACACGGGAATTGGCGGCATCCACTGCATATATTGCCAGCCCGCCGGTCGAACAGATATCTACCGGCGAATAAAGGCGTTCGGTCCTTGAACCGGATCCGGTGAACCGTGAAATACTATTACCTTCGCTGTCAAGTCGTATGATGCTCGACCTGTCACGGTCGCAGACATATAATGTGCCATCGACACCAAAGGAAATGCCCCAGGGGGAGACAATACCGGCAGTTTTACCGAGAGATTTTATATATGTCAGCCGCATATCTCCAATGACATGCGGCGGGGTATGTTGAGGTTCGGGAGAAGTCTTTTTACCGGGCAACTTTCCTTTTTCGACTATACCTGAGCAGGAACAGAACATGAATAGTAATAAAAGAGCTGTGAGGAAAAACTGTTTCATAACCGTTCCCTTTTAAGCCAGCCGCCAGCATAAGCTGAGTATGTCAGATAGTCGTAAATGTATGCCGGAAAAGGAAAAGAATCAAGAATCCGGATTGTCCAGAACGCTGGAATAAAAAATAAGTTATGTACAGCCAGCCTCAGGACAAACGAATTTAAAAGGTCAAGTCTGAGAATTTTTTCGAGTTCCGGATACCTTTCCACGAGAACCGGAAGTACGGATTTACCGTAAAGCGCAGTCCGTTTTATATGACCGGCAAGGTCGCCAACAAAGTGATGGAATGAAACAGCTTCCGGTGCATACATGAATTCAACTCCACTTAAATGAAGCTTCATGCCTAAATCAAGATCCTCGCCGCCCCATCCCGGAAGAGTTTCATCAAACACGCCATCACTCGGAAGATCCTGTCGCTTTACCGAGGCATTCCCTGTAACGAAATACCACGGCGGAACTTTTTCATCCGGCTTGAGCTTAGCGACACCTCGTGAGCTGATATACCTGAGAAAGCTTCCTCCTTCCGGCCATAGAATTTTACCGATAACAGCGATGCGAGGATTTGTGCTGTGATATTTAAAATGGGTATTGATAAAATCCTCACGCGCTTCCATATCAGAATCGAGAAACACGAGTATGATTCCGGATGTCGAGCGAATTCCTTCGTTTCTCGCCGCGCTACGTCCACGTGATGACTTGAAAGAGCGCCAGATGAGAGGAAAATTTACTGCGGCTTTCTCCCTGACATTTACCTCATCAAGGCCGCTGCCGTCATCAACAACACATACCTCGTAATCAAGGTCGCCCTGTATATTCCTGTTAAGGGATGAAAGACAGCGGACAAGTAACTCTTCCCTTCCAAACGCCGGAATTATAATTGAAATCAGCATATTATAATGTGTATCCGAAATCAATGTGAAAGAAGCTTATATCAGTGCGGTATTAATTTTATGTCCGGTTATTGTATCTTAATATAGGAGTTTTATCTTCATAAAACCGATAACAAATACCTGGAAACTGCTGAACGCCGAATCAGGTTTCATGATATTGTCATGCTTCGGGCTGCTGTCCGAGTATTTCACATATCGTACACCGAGATCAATACCGTAAGCGCCAAACCAGGAGTCGGTTCCTTTCGTGACTACGGTATCCAGACGCCACCTTGCTGCAAATGCCGCATACGGACCTGATATATCAGCTAATTTAAAATTTTCCATGGGATTTTCATCAAAAAGAATATCATTTTTTATCCAGGTGTCACTTCGGACATAATACTTTGAATACATTTTGCCCAGCGAAAAACAAAGTGAATCAATTCTCCAGAAATTTCTATGAAACACACTCATGGGAATTTCGTACCGAATACCGAACCATGATACTTCAGTACTTGTTCTCTCAGTCGTTTTAATACGAATATTTTCACTGTAGTCCATCCATTCCGTGGAAAGTTCATCACCGAGCCCATACTCCACAGCAGCCTGGATGGACAGGCCGCGAAATATTCTGACAGCGGTGGTAACCAGGCCTGTTGTATAATACTCTGACACCCAGTCAGGATACGATTGCAAACGGTACCCGTCGATACC
>JABHYP010000170.1 GCA_018656855.1 Candidatus Latescibacterota bacterium
CCATATTGGTTATCTTTCCGACAGGGTCCGGTAATAAGGCAATTTCACGTAATCCGTTTGCCATCGCTTCAATCCTGGCATCTGTGAGGGTAAGCCTGTCAATCATTGCCCCGGTAAGGCCATAGTCATCCGCTTTTGCCAGGTCTTTTTCGTTCGCTTCACGAACAGCATGTTTGTTATCGATAAGAGCATCTGCCATAGCTCTTAAAGCTCTGTTTTTTTGCGCGCTTTCGATACATGCCATTTTTACTGCTGCATTCTTGGCTTTTTTTGCCTTTTCAAAAACATGGGTGGTTATGTCCATTATTTCATCCCTTAATTACTCATGTTTACTAAATCATTGCGATGAATAATATTTGCTCCGTTAGTATAACCGAGAATACTATCTATTTCGTTTGAGTGCCTGCCCATGATTTTTTTAATTTCATGATGGTTGTAAAGGGCTACCCCTCTCGCAATTTCTTCGCTATCCGGGGTTACAACTGCCACCACATCGCCAATGTCAAAAATTCCCTCGACACCGGCAATGCCTTTCGGGAGAAGGCTTGCGTTTTTTTCTTCGATTGCCCTGACCGCTCCTTTGTCCACATGAACTGAACCGCGGACTTTGGCGGTCATCGCAATCCAGTGTCTTCGGGCATTCAGCCCCTGTTTTTCGGACACGAAGAGCGTACCGGCATTCTCTCCCTCGAGAATCTGGGGAAGCCGAATTTTTCTGCCGTGCGTAATAATCATCATTCCGCCACCGCTGAGAACGCGTTTCGCCGCTTCTATCTTAGTGAGCATGCCGCCGACTGATGCATCTGCAGCGGTCTCGCCGCATAATTCCTCAATCCCGGATGTAATCTCGGCAACGTGGGAAATAAGCTTACCGGAACCGTTAGAGGGATGACAGTCGTATAATCCGTCAACGTCGGTAAAAAGCACGAGAAGACCGGCATTCACGATGCTTGCCACATACGCGGAAAGGTTGTCGTTATCTCCAACATTAACTTCCTCAGTGCCAACAGAATCATTTTCATTGATAATGGGCACAACTCCCATGCGAAAAAGCTCATTGAACGTATTCTGTATATTTACATACCGCTTACGGTCGTGGATATCGTCTATGGTCAAAAGCACCTGCCCGAGAGTGATATTGAACATATTCAGCACCTTTTCGTAAGCGTTGATAAGCATGTTCTGTCCGATGGAAGCAAGCGCCTGAAGCTGGGGTATGGATTTCGGTCTCTGTTTAATCCCCATCTGGCCCATACCGGCGGCTATCGCACCCGAACTCACTATCGCTATTTCATACTTTTTCTTACGTAGGTCGGCTATATCGGCTGCCAGACGTGCAAGCGCCTCCATGTCCAGTGCATTCGGGCCGCTGGTAATCATTCTTGTGCCGAGTTTGAGAACGATTCGACGTACGCCTGACATAGCTTTTTTTCTGTCTACCGTATTCAAAGTCTCTTACCCGCAAGCTTCAGATGTTTTTTCAGTTCTCCGGTCAGTTGTTTAAAATCATCCGGCAGAAGACTCTGTGCACCATCGCTGTATGCTTCTTCCGGATTTGGATGCACCTCTATCATAAGACCGTCCGCACCGCATGCTATCGCCGCCTTCGACATGGGGCCTACCAGGCTTTTGATACCCGTTGCATGCGAGGGGTCAACGATAATGGGAAGGTGGCTTCTCTCCTTCACAAGAGGAACGGCGGAGATATCGAGTGTGTTGCGCGTGGCTGTCTCGAAGGTTCGTATCCCGCGTTCGCATAGTATAACATTTTGATTTCCCTCGCTTACAATGTATTCCGCCGCCATAAGAAAGTCTTTAATTGTTGCAGACAAGCCTCGCTTGATCATAACAGGCTTGGAAATCTTCCCAAGGTCCTTCAGGAGTGCATAATTGGTCATGTTGCGAGCGCCGACCTGGAGGATATCGGCATATTTCGCTACCAGCAGCACATCGGTCGGAGTAATAACCTCTGTAACAATCTTGAGACCGGTTGCATCCGACGCTTCCTTGAGAATCTTGAGTCCTTCCCCTTCAAGCCCCTGGAAAGAGTAAGGTGAGGATCTGGGTTTGAATGCGCCGCCCCTCAAATACTGAGCGCCGGCTTTCTTCACAGACCTGGCAACAGTCATAACCTGTTCACGGCTTTCGACGGAACAGGGGCCGGCGATTAACATGAACTCGTCACCGCCGACAGTATGCTCACCAATTTTAATGACAGATGGTTCCTCTTTCAAATCTGTTCCGACAAGTTTATACGGAGTAAGTATCGGCATAACCGTTTCGACGCCCGGAACGCCTCCCAGTGATTCGAGGCGGAATTTACCCCGTTCGTCACCGATAGCGCCTATTACCGTCCTCTTTTCACCGTAAATAGGGTGAGAAATGTATCCGAGTTCCTTGATACGGTCAATAATGTGATCTATCTGTTCTTTCGTAGCGTCTTTTCTCATTACAATAATCATTGAAAACAGCTCCTTGATGGAAAAATTCAACTCTATTAACTAACGAAATTGCTGCTATAATCGTACTGAGACTCCATGTTCCGTGAGATACTCCTTTACTTCGTTCACCGAGTACTCACGGTAATGAAAGATAGAGGCGGCGAGCGCCGCACTTGCACCTCCGGAGGTCAGGGCCTCGTACATATGTTCCGGCGTTCCGCCGCCGCCGGAAGCGATCACAGGAATATTAACCGCATCCGAGACTGCCCTTGTAAGCTCGATGTCATAACCGTCTTTCGTTCCGTCACTGTCCATGCTGGTGAGCATGATCTCTCCAGCGCCGCGGTCTTCAACCTC
>JABHYP010000171.1 GCA_018656855.1 Candidatus Latescibacterota bacterium
ACTTTTGGTGATTACAACAGGAGCCTCAACATACTGTCTTTCTCGTTCATGCTATCAAGAAAGAAGGGGCAACGGCCGGCGGACATAAAGCGAAACATAGAGTTATTTGTAGGTAACCTTTCCAAGCTCATTAATTACGGGAAGCTTGTTCTCCAGGAGACGACGAGCATTATCGGAGAACTCAAGATTATCGCTGAAAGAATCAATAAAGCCAGTAAAACAAAGATAATAATACTCTCTGATATGCTCGAGTACAGTGCTGAAGCAAACTGCTATAAACTGATCAAATCGAAAAACGGGAGATTGCCGGAAGTAACAGAGAAAATTTTCGAGAATCTTGACGTTATTGCACTTGGTGCAGGCTATGGGTGTCAAAACAGCACAGAAAATGACCGTTTGAAAGCGATGTGGATAGCATGGTTCGAAAAAGCTGGAGCGAAAGAGTTCCGGTATCTATCTGATTTTTGAACTTTTAGATCGATAAAACTATTGAAATTATATTTCAAAGGGAGGTTTATTATGTCTACAAAAATATTTAAAATGTCAGAAGCGCATGTAAAACTGCTGATTCATCTTTTTACTGCTTGGATAAAGACAGTTCGTGGTGACGCACCTGCTTATGGTTATTCCATCGATCAGGCATTGGAGAATGGCCTGATTTATCGTGAGTTCTGGAATTACTATATTGCCAAATCTGAAATATGGGATGAACTTATCAATGAAAGATATCTATATAGCGAAAATCTGAGAATATCAGTTTCGATTACTTATGATGGATTTTCATTTTTAGAGAAATTGTTCGAAAATAAAGGTAATGAATACAGAGCCGAGTGGAATAATCTCGAAAAAGAATATAATGAAGAAGAAATTCTTTTTGCTTTTGAGGTGTTCACAATTTTTTGGATTGAGAATACAGATATGGAATACGAATTTGTTTAAATATAATTAATTTCAATAATTCATGATGGAGGATTGCAGCATGCAGATAGTTAATGAAGAGATGGAAACTGGTTCTGAGGAATGGTTCTTTGACCAGGTTAATCGTGCGACGAAAAAGTTTCTTTCTGTTATTACAGATGATGCTAGAAATGATTTGGATGGAATGCCTGATTATCCGAAGCGGTTAATCTTGAGTAACGCGTTGTTCAATGCAATAAAGGTCGTGAATTATCCGGTTGAAAAGATGACTGCGGAGGATAACAGTATGGAATTTCTTCGGAAATACGATCATTTTGCAGATAAGTTCAGCGGCCTTATTCTTGAAATGGGTGAGGCACTACAAAGTTGGGAACCTTGAGATAAGTTGCTAAAAAAAATACTATTGTTTTTATTTATTGAAAGGCGGTATACCATGAAAATCAGAGAAGATTTTGTAACAAACAGTTCGAGCGTGAGTTATATCGTTCTTGTTAACAAAAATAATCTTGATGAACTATCAAATATAATAAAAAATGGTCTTGATGATGGAGAAGGCTATAGAGTCAGTATTACTGGAGTTTACTCAAGTATTGAAAATCCTGATAATAGATTGGATTTTTGGTTACCAAGAGAAAAAGTGGAAAATAATATCAAAAATATTGAGCAAGCATTGAAAGATAATGAGGTATTGGTGATCATTAGAATTCCGTATATCATTTTAGATTTTTTTGATGAATATGATGATTTCAAAATTTATAAACAAGCCATTAATAAAAACATTACCACATATATTGACAGTGAATGTGAATAATATAGTTGATATTCTGATTCTGTTAAACGTAACACATTGTAATTCAATGAAACTAATACAGAGAGGTAATAGAATGATTAATCACGATTCATCTTTTGAACGTGCACAATACAAACCATACTTCTCGATTTTTCATAAGAATACCGGTCAATTTATCCGCGGGAATGAGCCTGATTCCGAAGATGATGTTTTCTGGTCTGAGGAATGCCCTGAAATGCTTGATATTTCTATTACTGGGATGTGTAATAGGGAGTGTGATTTTTGTTATCGGAATTCGAAGCCTGACGGGAATCATTTACCTGTTGGCAAGCTGCGTTTTGTTCTTGATCAAATTAAGGACAATTTTATCTGTCAAATTGCGTTGGGTGGGGGTAATCCGCCTCTTCATCCAGAGTTTCCAGAAATCCTTCGAATGATTCGTGAGGATTATGGGATTGTTCCCAATTACACTTATAATGGATGTGATCTTTCTGATGAAGGTTTGGATGCTTCAGAAAAGTATTGTGGTGCTGTTGCAGTCAGTTGGTATGATGATGAGAAGCGATGGTTTGCTGAAACTACAAGACTTATTATTGCAGGAATAAAAACCAATGCTCACTTTGTTCTATCATCCAAGAGTATAAAGTATGCTACGCGAATTTTGAATGGAGAGCTGAGCGTTCCTGATGGTCTTAATGCAATAGTATTTCTCACTCACAAGCCTGTTGGTAAGGGCAAAGAATCTGATTGTCTGGTCGCGGGCTCAGAAGAATTAAGGTCATTCCTGAATACATTCAGTAATCATAAACATGGCTTCAAAGTCGGTTTCGACAGTTGCTTTGCAAGCGCAATCGTTGAACAATCTGAGATTAACCCGATTTATTATGATTATTGTGAAGCTGGAAGGTTTTCAGCCTTTATCAGCGAGGACCTCTTTTTCTATCCGTGTTCTTTTGCAGAACAACTCGGAGGAATAAACCTCGAGCACACACCGCTTGTAGAAGCATGGGAAACAGGAAAACAATTCGTTCGGTTTAGAAGCTTTCTACAAACAACGCAATGCGATTGTGATTTTCAATCAAACTGTAGAGGAGGATGTCCAATCGATGGAAGGGCCTTCTGTACCAGTCCTTTAAAAAAGAGATGATTTTGAATAAAGCAAGTTATTTTTCTTTGAAATACTTTGTATTTGATAGCCGCTATGTTAACATGTAAAATAATCTTTTGATAGTGATATTTGATAATATTGAGGAGGTCATGTTGTGATTGAATTTAATGAAGAGATTATTGACACAAGAATCACTGATCATTGGGGTGTTAATTGGTCTCCAATGGAAATAGCCAGGGATTTTTTGCAAAATTTTTATGATGATAATCCCATAAACGATATTTCCATTGACATCAATGACAGCACCGTAACTGTCTCAGCTCCTGCTCAATTTGATTATAACGAGTTATTGTATCTGGGATCTGATAAAGGTGAAGAAAAGATTGGTCAATATGGTGAAGGTTTTAAGGCGGCAACACTTAATGCATTGAGAAATCATAATTGTGGTCTTCATGTGATTGTTGATGATAAAGATTTAGAGTTTTTTCTGGAGGATAAAAAAATTGGGCAAAGAAACAAAATGGTAGTAATGTGTCGAATTTTAAAAACAGATAAATTTATAGGCACAAAACTTTTATTAACAAACTGCCCTCAATCTTTAATCGATGAATTTAAATTTGGATTAAAACATTTTTATTATGAAAACAATCCCCTTTTCGGAGAACTTCTGGCTAAAACATATGAAGATGATATTTTTGTCTATAAATCTACAACTTCTGAAGGATGTGTTTTTTATAAAAAACTTTTACGCGCAAAATTAGATATACCACTTGTATTTGTTTGTAATCGTACATATAAAATGATTGATGCTAAAATAATATATGATAGGGACCGGAAAGCATTCAATGAAGAAGTTTTGGATAAATACTTGCGTTTGGTATGTAAACCTATAAGCCATCATGTCAGGGATATTGTAAGTTATTTAGAACCATGGTATAAGAAGGGACATAAAGTTCTCGCTTCAATTGCAGATTCAGTTAGATGGAATTATTCTATGAATTTTCCAATTAACTATTATGCAAAGCATTCAAAAAGAAAAAATATTTCTTTAGAAGCACAATATGAGATAACTCTAATACTTGATGAGTTTCAAGAGAAAAGTTTTATTGAATGCCCGGGTTATATGGCAAAATTAGGAATGAAGACAGCTCTTTCTGTTTTTGAAAAACGAAAAAAACAAATTGAGGAAAAACATCATAATTTATACACGAGAAAACCAGAAAAGCTTGAAAGAGAAGCATTAAATGTATTATCTGACTTCATAAGGGAGATTGATCCGAATTTGTATGATAAATTTTCTAACGCATCATATACAATTGGGGAGTCTGACGAGATTATTGGAGAGTTACAAAAGAAACGTGGTTTTCGTGAAAAGAATATATTTTTATCAACAAAAGTATTTACGCTTGAGTTTTCGGAATCTCTTGCTATTCTATTGCATGAATGGCAGCACGTTTATGGCCATGATGGCTCTAGAAGTTTCACGGATGCATTAACACATTTAATCGCTGCAATTATCAGAATTAAAGCAACTGATATGCTAATAAATGCTGAGAAACAATGGGATAGTATTTCTTCGAAAATAAAAAAAGCTCAAGGGAACCCAGAGGGAGCTTCACATTTGTTTTTAATTATTGACAGATTGAGTAGTGATCAAAAATCAAAGTTGTTAAAGAATGTCCCTAAAAATGAGCTGATTAAATTTCTAGAAAAAGAAAAATTGTTTTAACAGAAACATTAGACACAGATAATGATGAAATCAATATTTAGTATTTTGTTTACTATGGGGAAGTAAATTATAGATTAAATGTGATAAAGGCCGTGGGAATCGAACCCGCGGGATAGTGTACTTATGGATAACTTATATTAACAATAAAATGAGGCAACCTATTATATTTAATTATTATACCAATCATCGCTGTCAATCACAGTTTTTCACATTTTGCCATGTTTTTGCCTTCAAATGCTCCCGTATAGCTCCCGAATAAATGATCCTCTTCATAATAAAAAAGAAGACAAATATGCTTTGAACTGGACACGGCTCTCTCATGTAAACGGTTTGTCTCGAATCAGGTGAAGATCTGACTGTTTGTTCTTGCTTACAACTTGGGCAACTTCCTGCGACGCTTTGTTCTTCAGAAGAAAATCAAACACTGGTAACTTCGCAGTCTTCTCGTGAAACTAATCAAGATCGGGGCGAAGATTGTCAGGCACAGAAGGTACGTCACGTTTCAGATGGCTGAGGTTGGGATAGACAAGAGGTTATTTGCCGAAATATTGTCTCGGATAGAACGACTGCGATGCTATTTCTTTTAAACTACCACATTTTTTTATGAGTCAATGGAGAGGTATCTCTAATTGGCAAATTTTGATGTAAATCGTGATAATTTAGCGAGATAATTCTATTTTTTTGAAAAAGTTTTTGCTTTTGAAACGTGAAAATGATAATATTCATTCACAAATAAGAGTGTGTCGAAATATAAACCCTAATAATTTAAATAGCTGGGGAATGCCGGTTAAAAGGATTGTATAAGGATAAGAATTGAATAAAAAAAAGTTGATTCAAACAAGAAGTTACCTTATTTTTCATAATATCCAAAAGTTTCTAAGACGCACAGTTAGTTACTTAGTTACTATTTGTTAAAACTAGCTATTTTGAAAGATCTGGGGGAAAAATGGAAAACAAAGATAATATAATGAATAATGAGAAAAGTAAAGAGATCAAAGAACTTATAGAAAAAGTTAATAAGTCAGGAATTTCTTCAATCAAAGAAGTAATTGTACAACTGGTAGGAGTAATAAATGATCCTAAATCCAGCGCAAAAGACTTACAAAAAATAATTGAAAGAGATCCACCTTTATCATCAAAATTGCTAAAACATGCAAATTCAGCATATTATGGTTTCCGAAAAAAAATCAGCGGGATACAGGAAGCAATAGTTGGTATTGGATTTAATGCATTAAAAGAATTAGCATTGAACCAGAAGCTCTGTGAACTGTTTCAAAAGGATGACCGTTATGATGGATATTCAAGAAACACCTTATGGAAACATAGTGTTGCTGTTGCTCTATGCAATAAATTAATCTATATGAGAGAATTTAGTGAGATAGGAGAAAACGTATATGCTGCAGGTTTGCTGCATAATATTGGTATTATTGTTGAAGATCAGTTTCTACAAGGAAAGTTCAGAGAAGCTTTATCAGAATCGGAGAAAAATAATCAGAATTTATTCGATGCGGAAAATCGTATAATGGGTTTTAATCATGCGGAAATTGGAATGACAATGGCTGAGAACTGGAATTTCCCTGATGACTTGGTCATGGCTATTGGATGTCATCATGATCCGGAAAGAGCAGATGATAAATTTAAAAAAATTACTTCTACGCTTTATATTTCAGACTATGCTTGTCAAGTGAATAATATTGGATATATTGATGCACCTTATATGAATGAGTTATTATATAAAAAATTTCTAAACAAACTGAAAATCAAAGAAGAAGCAATAGATATTATTATAGAAGATGTTCAAGAAGAAATTGAAAATATGGGAAAATCTGGGTGGTTTCATGATGAGAAATAAATTAAATAATTTTAAAGTATATAAATGAGGAATAGACATTATGGAAAATATTGAAACATTAGAAATAAAATTAAGACATTTAAAAAATGAAAATAAAGTAATTAAGGAGCAATTTGAAAAAACAACAACAGAATATCTTCAAGTATTAGATGAACTGAAAAAAAATCGAGGTCACTTGGAAGAGTCAGTGAAACAAACAGTAAAGGAACTTAATGGATTATATAGTCTAGGAAAATTAACAGGAAAAGTTGAAAATTTAGAAGAATTAATTTGCAACTTCATAAAAAATATTGTTCCCGAAAGCATGCAGTTTCCTGACAAAGTATATACAAAAGTTGAGATAGACAGAGAAGAGTACCATTATCCCGAAGAAAAGTGTGAACATTATTTATTTGCGCCAATCATAATAAATAATAAAAAAAGGGGTAATTTAATAGTAGGTTATACTGAAAATCTCCCTTTTATAGAAAAATTTGAACAACAACTTATTGATGGTTATGCTGAGAGATTGGGAAAGATTATTGAAAGTATGGAGGCAGAAGATGAACTTGTTCAAATGGCTGATTTTGCAGAACATAACCCGTATCCTGTATTGAGACTTAATCAAGATGGAACTATAAGCTTAGTTAATCAAGCAACGCGGGATTTATTCAAAGATGACAACTTAATTGGAAAATCATGGTTTTCTATCTATCCGGAAATGGGCATAGATTCATTTAAAGGATTTTTCGATAAGACTAATATTAAACAGCTTGAAGTACAAATTGGTAAAAAGAAGTTCTTGTGTACATTCAAGAATCTACCAGAATTCAATACCATAAATTTTTACGGTACAGACATAACAGAACTCAAGCAATCAGAAGAAAAAATTCGCAAATTATCTATTGCTGTTGAACAAAGTCCAAGTTCAATAGTAATTACAAACATAAAAGGTGATATAGAATATGTAAATACTAAATTTACAGATGTAACTGGTTACACTTTTAAAGAAGCCATTGGGAAAAATCCTCGTGTTGTAAAATCAGGAAAACAACCACCCGAGATATATAAACAGTTATGGGAGACTATTGCATCAGGTAACGAATGGCGAGGGGAATTACAAAATAAGAAAAAAAATGGTGAACTATATTGGGAGTTTGCAAGTATATCGCCTATTAAAAATAATAATGGAGAAATTACTCATTTTATTGCGATTAAGGAAGACATCACCAAACGCAAGCAGATTGAGGAAGTGCTAAAACTAAATGATGAACGCCTTACGGCGTTATTAAATCTTGCCCAGAGAAAATTTGATTCTGAAAAAGAACTTTCGGATTATGCCCTTGAGAAAGCTGTAAGTCTAACCAATAGTGAAGTTGGATATCTCCATCACTATAACGAAGAACAACAAAGTATACAACTTACTTATTGGTCAAAGGATGTGCTGAAAGAATGCACCACGGGGAAACTCCCCCATTCTGAACTGAAAAAAGCAGGGATATGGGCGGACTCTATTCGCTTACGAAAACCTGTAATCCATAATGACTATCAAAGCCTGCCCGATAAAAAAGGGTGTCCTGAAGGGCATTTCCCTGTCATTCGTCACATAAGCGTTCCTATTTTTGATTATGGTAATATTGTTGCTGTGGCCGGGGTCGGTAACAAGGAAGAGCCTTATGATGAATCAGATGTCCGACAGCTTACCCTTTATATGAGTAGTATGTGGAGAGTATTAAAAGAAAGACGCGCAGACAAAGCACTTATGGAAAATAAGGATCGCCTGGACAGAATATTAAAAACTTCCAATGAAGGATTCTGGTTTATTGACAATGAATTGGTCACTTTGGATGTAAATTCCGCGATGTGCCAGATATTGGCAAGACAGAGAGAAGATATCATAGGAAAAAAAATTTATGACTTTGTTGACAATGAAAACAAAAAAATCTTTCAAAAGCAGCTACAACTTCGGGAAAAAGATATGGAAAATACATACGAAATAGGGTTGTCGCGTCCTGATGGGACAAATATCACATGTCTGTTTAATGCAACTCCATTTAATAATAAAGTGGGTGAAAAAATCGGGTCTGTTGCAATGGTGACAGATATTGCCGAGCGCAAGCTCATGGAAGATGAGTTAATAATTGCAAAGGAAGATGCTGAAACTGCGAACCGTGCCAAGTCTGATTTTCTTGCCAGTATGTCACATGAACTGCGGACACCGCTCACTGCCATAATTGGCTTTTCGCAAGTTTTGGAAATGAAACATTTCGGTAAACTTACTGAGAAACAGTCAGAATATGTCAATAATATTCACAAAAGTGGTAAGCATCTCCTAAGCTTGATAAATGACATCCTTGACCTTTCAAAGGTTGAGGCTGGAAAGATGGAACTCGAACTATCGGAGGTGAAGGTCAAAGAACTGCTTGATGGTAGCCTGGTAATGATCAAGGAAAAGTGCCATAATCATAACATCAGCCTCGATCTTAAGGTTTCAAAGGAAGTGGATGACCTTGAGATCACTGGGGATGAAAGAAAGCTCAAGCAGGTTATGTATAATCTCCTTTCAAATGCAGCTAAGTTTACACCTGATAACGGAGCAATCACCGTGGAGGCAGAAAAAAAGCAGGAAGGTGTTTTCATCAGTGTTATTGATACCGGAACTGGCATATCTATGAAAGACCAAAAGAAAATATTTGATGAATTTTATCAAGTGAAAGGTGGTATCACCGATAAAACGCCAGGTACTGGCTTGGGACTTGCACTTGTAAAACAGCTGGTGGAAATGCATGGTGGAAGAGTCAGTCTTGAGAGCGAAGGGATAGGAAAAGGAAGCAGATTTTCATTCATGATACCAATTAATGCAAAAAATTAAAAATCCGCTGAACTATGATAGAGGAACGATTACCTAAATATCATTAGGTTAAAAATTGAAAAGATAATAGACCAAAAAAAGGAGGTGAATTATGGGTAAAGTTATACTAATAGTCGAAGATGATGAAATGAATATGACTCTCATTCGAGATTTACTTCAAATATCTGGATATTCAACATTAGAAGCAGGAGATGGTAAAAAAGCGATTGAAATTGCTCAAGAGAAAAAACCCGATCTCATTTTAATGGACATTCATTTACCAATAATGGATGGCCTAGAAGCAACTAGAATAATAAAAAGTGATGAAACTACGAGGAATATACCTGTAATTGCATTAACGGCTTCTGTCATGAAGAGTGATAAAGAAAAAATTTATGAAGCTGGATGTGATAGCTTCATATCCAAACCTATAGAAGTAAACGAATTTATAAAAAAAATTGCTGAATTTATAGGATGAAGATCGAGTGGAGAAGAAATGCGATAGAGTAATAATAAATTCAATATCTTAAAGGATAACTAATATGGATTCTAAAAAGAAAAAAGTACTTCTTATAGACGATGACGAGATGGTAATAGAATTAGTCAAAGCAAGCTTACATGGTTCTGAATTTGAGATCCTGACAGCTTTAGAAGGAGAGAGAGGTATAGAAGAAGCAAGAAAGACGAAACCGGATGTCATACTACTTGATATTATGATGCCAAATTTAGATGGATTAACAACATGTAATTATCTTAAAAAAATCCCCGAAACCCAAAATATCCCAATAATTTTTTTATCAGCTAAAAAAACAGAAGTAGGACAGAAAGTTGCTATTAATGTGGGTGCATCTGATTACATCATAAAACCCTTCGACCCAGAGGATTTGTTAATAAGGTTGAGAAAAGCGGTAATAACATAGATAGTCTCATAAAATATCATAATTATTAGTAACTTGAATATTTTTTAAATTAATATTTGTTAAGGTATTATTATGAATTCAAAGGCGAAAAAAGTTCTTCTTATTGACGATGATCAAACGATTCTTGATTTAGTAGATGCAAGCCTTGATGGAACAGAATTTAAGCTATTTACAACGACTGATCCAACTGAGGGTATCAGGATTGCCAGAGATATCAAACCAGATGTGATTCTGTTAGATATTATGATGCCGAAAATAGATGGATATATGGCGAGTAAAATTTTTAAACGAAATCTATCTACAAAAGATATACCAATAATTTTTTTAACTGCAAAAAAAACTAAAGAGGACATAAAGAAAGCTATAATTTCGGGAGGAATAGATTACATAGCAAAACCTTTTGATATAAGTGATTTACTGACAAAGCTGCGAAAAGCTGTGGAATTGAAAATAGTTAAACAAGTCCGGAAGAAAGATAAAGTTGAAAGTAGTGATGCTGTTACAGAAGGAGAAATAATTAATTATTACGAAGAAACACCGTCATGGTTTTCCTGGCATAAAGATGTGATAGTTTTTTCTCCTTCAATTGACAGTATTGTAATGGACAACTGCCATATTTACAGGACAATATTTTCACAGTTTATTTCTGATGGATTTTTTAAAATAATTTATGATACCAGAAAACTCAAGAGAATAGATGGTGCTGCTTTAGCGTTATTAATCTTAGTGAATGAATCAGTGACAAATAATGGTGGAGAATTCCTTATCACTTATCCTCCGAAAGAAATCAATAATCATTTTTCATTTATTCCACTCAATTATCTATTTCATGCTTTCAAAGACGTAGAGGAAGCGTTAGAAAGTTTTCAAAAACTCAATACTAATAAAGAGGATATACCGGAACATGATAAAATTAATATCTGTTTATCTTGCACTTATGTTAATTTGCCAGAAGCACGTTACTGTAGTAATTGTGGAGCTAATTTAGTTCTTGGCAAAGCAGAAAGCGTTATAAAAATACTTAAGAAATTTTTGTCTAAAAAGATTCTTTCTGAAGCTGATGATATAAATAAAATAAATTATAAACGGAATATTAAACCCGAAGAATCCGAACTACCAACTGAGTTTAATGTGGAATTGTTAACAGAAAATCTTACGTTGGAATTTAAAAGCAGTTATAAAGAAAATGATGATTTTAAAAATAAACAACTGATTGCTTTTCCATTCCCCACTTTTGAGAATATATATTTACCAGTAAAACAGGGCATGCATATACGGTTGAATCGCCAGAGCTTTGAAAAGAGCACTACATATGAAACTCATATTATCGATGTGGATAGAGAAAAGAAAATAATGCTCGTACATTACCCGGAGGATGCAAGAATTTTGCATTCTCAAAAACATTTTTCCATAGCTCCCGAACAACCTATCCCGATAAACATGATGATACCTACAATTGATTATTCAGGAAAGAATTTCAAAGGAAAAATACTTGAAATGAGCCGTGTAAGAATGGTAATATTCTCAGAATATAATATTCCTAAAAATCAATGCCTTGCAGTGAACTTCTCTCTTCCTGACGGGCAGGAAATATCCTCACCGTTAGTTATTGCTCAGAAGAGAAAAGAAAAGATTATGTATAATATTGATATTATCGTGATTGATGAAAAAGAGAGAACCAAAATGATTCAATATATGTACAAGCGTCAAATTGAATTGGCAAAATAATTTGTATTATTTTAAGTTTGATCTAATATATTCTTGTTTTGAATTAGTATAATTATTTATGGATAATGGAAAGGTAAAAGTAACATAGTTAGGAGTAAAAAATGTTGATTATATAATAATATCAGGATGTCGTACAATTTTAAAAAAACGATGGTGGATAATACCATGGGAATCTCACATTTTCGGAACCGACAGGCACAATGGCTTGATCTCGTCGCCCTAGTAATCGTGTGCTGTGCAGGATGGACTCTCAGGGGCATGTTACTGTTCGGCGACGATTTGATACCCGGTCTCAACGGCGCCTATTACCTTGTCCAGGCACGGGCAATTCTCAGGTCGGGTCTGCCCGGTATTCCCGATTTTCCACTGCTGTTCTACCTGCACGCAGCCTGGGCCGGATTAATGTCATTTGTCCTTCCGCGTGACCAGGCCCTTATTGCCGCCGTGAAACTGACCGATACGGTCGTGCCTGTACTGCTGGTGATACCTGTATTCATGTTTGTCAGATCGTTTGCCCGAGAACACAAAGTGGCGAACAATACCTTCATCGCCACGATCACTATCGGCCTGATCACGGTGCTCAACAGCAGTCTGCTCCGTATGTTGGGGGATTTCCAGAAGAATGCCGCCGGTCTTCCGGCAGGTCTCCTCATGATATATTTTATCTATCGCGCTACGAAGTACAATCGTCGCCATTCTTACTCCCTCGCCGTCCTTTTCGGAGTAGTATCATCGATAACACACATCGGCGTCATCGCACTGTGTGCAACGGTTATAATTCTCTTTCTGGTGAGTTCGTACTTCATTAAAACGCTACGGAAGCGAGTTCTCATCACCGCCATCGTGGTTTTCTTCGCATTCGGCATCGGTCTGAGTATCGATCTCATTTTCGACCAGGAGCGTGTTGAGCGCCTTGCGGGGGTCGTGACGAGTCCTTCGTCTATCGTCAGGGGACCTGATTCCGATATGCAGCGTGTACCGGCACCTTCTCCAGCAGGACATGGTACCCCGAGCTTTCCGGATGTTATACTTGGTTTGAC
>JABHYP010000172.1 GCA_018656855.1 Candidatus Latescibacterota bacterium
AGATGCCTCTTTGCTTTCAATAATAGTGATGTCCCTACGCAGCCCGAGCCGTTTCCGCACATTCTCAAACAGTTCGATTATGCGTGTGTCGATAACCGCATCACCGTTTATTATCCATTGTTTTATGCGAAACCTGCCTGAAAGAACAGAGAGTAGAAAAAACAGCACTCCTCCGGCATATACGAATAGCGCAACAGCCCACGGGTAGTTTTGAATCGATACTCGTATTTCCCTGTTCTGTTCCTTGGAAGGGATGGATTCGGATGGGGCATCCGGGACAAACTGTTGCTGCTGTTCAGGCTGATAAGACCTTTGAGACGGTTTTACATAGTAATGGCTTTGATCAATCACCTCAGGAGCTGAATACAAAGGAAGAATGGGGACTTCTTTTTGCGGAGTTCCGGCAGTTTTAAGCATCCAGGAAATTAAAGGAAGAAACGGTATAATGAGAATTACCACAACCAAGAGCGCATGCCTAACCGTTTCTTTTCTGCGGCGAAGCATATATGCAAGTATCCCGAACACTATGAAAAGAATGGATGATTGCCAGAGAGTTGACATCAGGCTGCGAATAATGAGAAAACCGAGGCTGTCAATGGCTCCAAGCCAGTATATGAAATCCATAATTATTACTCCCGGTTTTTACCGTTAATAAGATGCTTGATCTTCTTGAGTTCTTCTTCGTCAATATTACGATTGTCAAGAAGTGCCGCTACCACGAGAGACTCAGAACTGTCAAAAGCACTGACAAGGAGGTTTTGAATCATTGTTTTTCTTGCCAATTGTTTTTGTATTTTCGCCCTGTAAAGAAATGCTTTTCCCTTTTTTCTGCGCGTTAAATATCCCTTCTGCATCATAATTGCGAGTACATTTCGTATTGAACCGATGGAAATCCGGCGTTCATTCTTGAGCAGTGCGTTTTGAATATCATCAGGCGTTGCTTCACCGGATGCCCAGATAATATGCATAAACTCCAGCTCAACATCTGTAAAGGTACGTGATTTGCTGCGTGCCATTGTTTATCCCCCAAAGGATTTTATATAGCTAATTCATTAGCTCTTTAAAAAATTATAAACACAAACACTAATTTTGTCAAGTAAAAAGCTAATTCATTAGCGGATAATTCAAAGTTTCGCGAATTATATTAAGATTGAAAACTTATGTATCGTTTTAAAAAGATTTTTTTATTGTGTAATTATCTCAAATACCGGTTTATTATAGTTTATGCCGGAATATTTATTATATTTCTAATACGGTAAGTGTGGTCAAATCTGTGATTACACACCTGAAAGAATGAATCTTTTGAATGATGGGAGCGATTTGTAGTGGTTAAGATATTACAAAATGACACAGAAACATGTTCAATGAATCATAAATGCGGTTTTGCCGCAATAATCGGTTTACCGAATGCCGGCAAATCAACCTTGATGAACCGGTATCTGAAAGAAAAAGTTTCCATCGTCACTCCGAAACCTCAGACCACGAGAAACAACGTAACCTCGATTCTTTCTTCTGAAAAATTCCAGATAATATTTATAGATACTCCCGGAATGCTCAAACCGCGGTATAAGATGCAGGAGGTAATGGCATCATTTGTCAGGAACGCAGTTCAGGAAGCTGATTTGATACTTTTGATAATCGATGCCGCTGAATTCAGGGATAAACATCACCATGCGATTGTCTCTTTCGCTGATAAGTTAAAAGCGCAACAGGTTATAGTTGCACTTAACAAAATAGACATGGTAAAAAAGTCAAATCTTCTTCCAATAATTCAGCGGACAAATGAGATATTTCCCGATATTGAAATTATTCCGATATCTGCAATTGAAGGTGACGGTACAGACGATCTTTTTAAAGTTATCCTCGAAAAGCTCCCGGAAGGCCCCAAGCTTTATCCAGATGATATAATTTCCAGCGAGCCTGAACGCTTTTTTGTCTCTGAGCTTATCCGCGAGGCGATATTTCTGACTATGGAAAAGGAAATTCCCTATTCAAGCGCTGTGATTATAGAACAGTACATTGAAAAAGAGAAAATAATTGTTATTCATGCTCTTATTTTGGTTGAAAAAAAATCACAAAAACCTATTATTATTGGTAAAAACGGCGCCACCATTAAAAGGATTGGAACAAAAGCACGCCTTGGAATCGAGGAATTTCTAGGACGAAAAGTTTTTCTCGAGCTTCGTGTCAAGGTGCGAAAGGATTGGAGAAAAAAGGATGTATTTCTGCGCGAAGTGGGGCTTTTAAAAAGATAAATGTATTAAAATGAAGAAAATTATATAATAAGTAAGGGTTTGATTAATCAAACCCCTACAATGAAAACTTGTTCGTTACATATTATCCCACTCATATACATTGAATTTGAAATCTGGAATCTGGAATTTGAAATTTATTTAAACAGAGAAAGGATACAATATGAAAATTCTTGTTGTCGGCGGAGGAGGGCGCGAGCACACGATTGTGTGGAAATTGTCCAAGAGCGATAGTGTGAAATCCATCTATGCGGCACCGGGAAATGCAGGTATCGCATCGTATGCCACATGCGTGGACATTAAAGCTGATGATGTAACAGGAATTGCGCGGTTTGCAGCATCGGAGAAATTCGATCTTGTGGTTGTCGGACCCGAAGTCCCGCTCTGCATGGGAATTGTTGATATTCTTGAGGAAGCGGATATACCTGTTTTCGGTCCCTCGTCCCGGGCTTCAATGATCGAGGGCTCGAAAGTATTTTCAAAAAAGCTCATGAGGAAATATGACATACCAACATCTGAATTTGAAGATTTTGAAAATTTTGATAAAGCAGCCGCCTACGCACGTTCTCTCGGTACTGATATGTGGATAAAAGCAAGCGGTCTCGCAGCCGGAAAAGGCGCTGTGTATGCTCCCGATCCTGGCGAGGCAGAAAAAATACTCGATCAGATGATGAATGAGGATATATTCGGTGATTCGGGACACCGGGTGGTAATCGAAGAAAACATGAAAGGGGAAGAGGCATCAATTCTGGCGCTGTGCGACGGTGAGACATACAGGCTTCTGGTGTCATCCCAGGACCACAAGCGCGCGCAGG
>JABHYP010000173.1 GCA_018656855.1 Candidatus Latescibacterota bacterium
CTCCGGCAGGTTCACCCGCCCCGGCCTTTTTTACTCTGAAAAGACGGATCATCGGATAGTTGCCGTCTGCAATTTCCTTTTCAGCATTGTCCGAGTATTTCACATGCCATTCCATGTTGGATTGGCCGGAACAAACCCAGATGTCGCCTACGAGTACATTTTCAATAACGATGGAATTATTCCCCGTTACACTCATTTTATAAGGGCCGCCCGCCTTCATTGGATCGAGTTCCACCGACCAAGAGCCGTTATTTCCTGCGGCGGTAGATTTTCGCGAATTACTAAGCTCAACCGTCACACGCTCACCGGGATCAGCCCATCCCCATATTCGCGCATTCATTCCGCGCTGTAGCACCATGTTATCGCTTATCAGCGCCGAGAGTTTCACATCGGCAGTAGAAACAGCGCAGTAAAACAGAACAAGAAAAGTCAGCAACAAAATAATTCGAAAATATCTCATTTTAAAATCCGCCCTTTTTATATATAAATGTTACATTCGAGTCAGATATGAGGTTTATATTAATATTCCCGGGTCTTTTTATGATATTTAAGTATATTCTTTGTTGCGGATTACAGATATAAACATATTTATAATTGAATAGTTATACAAGGATATTATTCCCGGCCTGTTTAAGTGGATATTATAAAGGGAATGTAAAAACAGAAATTATGTTTTATACTTGACAATTATAAACTGTTATCACGATGTTACTGTACGTAAACTCAAATATATTTATTTAAATTTGATTATCTGGATCACATATCTCCAACGGATAAAAATAAAAAAAGTCTTTTACATAAGAAAAATATAAAAACCTTAAATTGTCCGAAAAACAAAATATGAAAAAACGAATTGTTATAGTAGCAGGAGCGCGCCCCAATTTTATTAAAATTGCCCCGTTAATACATGAATTAAAAAAGTACGATGACTGTTTTAATGTTACACTGCTCCATACTGGACAGCATTATGATTTTCAAATGTCCGAAGTGTTTTTTCAAAATCTTAACATTCCCAGTCCGGATATTTTCCTTGATATAAGATCAGGTTCACATGCGGTCCAGACAGCAAGAATCATGGTTGCTTTCGAAGAAGCCATTTTAAAAGAACGTCCCGATCTGGTTGTGGTTGTGGGAGATGTGAATTCCACGCTTGCCTGTTCAATTGTTGCCTCCAAGTCTGGTGTCAGTATTGCTCATGTTGAGGCCGGCCTGCGAAGTTTTGACAGAGCCATGCCCGAAGAAATTAACCGTATTGTTACAGATTCTCTGTCTGATTACCTGTTTGTAAATGAGGAAAGCGGGCTTAAAAATCTTGAAAAAGAAAATGTAAATTCAGACAAAATTTATTTCGTCGGCAATATTATGATCGATACGCTGTTGAGAAATCTTCCGATAATTGGCAGGTCTGAAATATTGGACAAATTGAATTTAAACTCCCGTGAATATTCTGTTGTAACGCTGCATAGACCGGGTAATGTGGATTCCTCTGAAACTTTATCGGAAATATTTGATGTACTTTCGACAATTTCTCGAAAAATAAAAATAATTTATCCCTTGCATCCCAGGACTATGAAAACGATCAGTGATCATGGTTTCTTTGAAAAGTTTAAAAATATTGATGGTCTGGTGATGATCGAACCTCTCGGTTATATAGATTTTATCAAATTGGTAAAAGATTCAAGGTTTGTTATAACAGACTCGGGAGGAATACAGGAAGAGACCACCGTTTTAAAAATTCCCTGCCTGACCATGCGTGAAAATACAGAAAGGCCCGTTACAATAACCAAGGGAACAAATTATATGGTGGGAAGAGATAGAAAAAAAATAA
Organism: Candidatus Latescibacterota bacterium; assembly: GCA_018656855.1. Classification (GTDB taxonomy): domain Bacteria; phylum Latescibacterota; class Latescibacteria; order Latescibacterales; family Latescibacteraceae; genus JABHYP01. The sequence continues at coordinate 1,829 of JABHYP010000173.1, forward strand.
TACAGTTGACAGATGTTATTTTGAATAACGAAGCTAAAGAGGGAACAATACCTGAATTATGGGATGGCAAAACAGGGGAAAGAATTGTAAGAGTTTTAGTTGAAAATTTATGAAAGTACTCTTTATTATTTAATAACTCAGGTTTATAATGTCTGATTAAGATAGAAATAGATTCAGATAACATTGTTATTATTTTATATGTTAGATGTTCCATTAACATCTTACCAGAACAGCCGCTCGTTTGGATCCTTGCTCTTCGCCCAGTTAAGTCCGATCGGGTGCCGCTTGATCCCGGCGAGGTTATTGACCGGTTCAATATCGCCGTTTTCGCGGATCAGGAAAATTTCAATCCTGTTCGGATCACACTCACCGTAGCCTTTTTCCTTTGCGACACGGGTATACCATATCTCACGCGGGTCGTGGCCCATGATATAATTGCCGACAGCGTCCACCTCGTATGGCGAGCAACCAGCAACGACGATGTTTACCAGGCGATCTTCACCGATATTCCACCAACCGTGTTCGTTGCCGTCCATGGCGATGATGCCCTCGATGATGTTGAGTTTCGGCTTTAGGGTTTCAGCGTTGTCGAGCCCGCGGTGTATCCATGCCTCCTGTCGGAAAACTCCGCCGGTCTGTTTTAGAAAATCGCGCCGGGCGGTGATATCTTTCTTTATCTTCCTGTAAGCCTCGTAGCCGCCGAGTTCCACGTACTTGTCGTAGTCGCCGTACTGGCTCTTGTTGGTTTCCCAGCGTTTGAAACCCGCAGCCCGGTGTTTGAGGTACCATTCCTCCAGGTTCTGGATAGCGTCCTTCCTAAAGCCGCGCCTGAAATCAATACCCGCC
>JABHYP010000174.1 GCA_018656855.1 Candidatus Latescibacterota bacterium
AAAATTATCAAGCAAAACACCATGAAACTGAGACGAGCTTATAACATGGGGAAAGGAGGTTTGAAAAAACACTTGCTACTTGTGAAAAGTACACCTTAACTTTTAACTCAATGTGTCCAGAATGTTCTGACGACATACAATCGAAATAAAAATATCTATATTATATTGTTAGAGAATTTCAGAAATATTCCGCTTAACTAGTCTTGTCCCATAATAAATATATCTATTTTGTCAAGATTTTTATGCTAATTTGAATACTATTTTTATTGAAGCACTATAAATAGTATAAATAGGCGCCCGATATGGGGCCTTCGCAGGAAGATTATTACCAAGTGACTGTTTGGCTACTTCAACAACACCATCTTCCTCGTGTCAGTCAGCCTATTCGCTATCTATAATCCACTCGGCATTCAGCAGTTTACCTCTCAATACGTCACCGATGCAAGCATTTAAGGCCATGGTTACTTTATTTGCTGTTCCCAATGTGTTTTTTTGCCTCTTAAACCTCGTTTAATCGTGAGGACAGTATTTGATGAGATAATCGATTTTGAGGGTTTATTTTGTGCTTCAGAAGGTTGTTTTCGCTAAACGAAATGAGTATAGCTACTGCCCTTTTCTCAATACTTCACTCCACCCGGACAACGGACAACACTGCTACTTCACCAACATCATCTTCCTCATGCCAGTAAGCCCATTAGCTTTCAGAGTGCAGAAGTAAAGTCCGCTGGGTATATTCGTTGTATTCCATTAATTTAAGTTAAGTAAACAGAATTCTTGCTTTTTGGATGTTTTCAGTTAAATTGAGTCCGTTTACACATTTCACCATGCACTCATCACAATCAGCACACATTCCCACATGATTTGATGATTGGAGATTCTGGTAGTTTTCTTGAGCGAGTTCAATATCGTCATATCCATACGCATAACCAAGACAGCGATTTATTTCATTTACTTCAACTCCTTTGGGGCATTTTCCCCTGCATCCCGTGCAACCGGAAAGACCACAGCAATAATATCCCTTCAACCTTTCACTGTAACGCCGCAGCAAACGACGATCATCGAATGTCAATTTAGTTCCCATTATTGCGAGATCATCTTCGAGCTCTTCAAAGGATGATATGCCGAGTAGCGTTGTGTCAATATATTTGTTTTCAAGGGCAAATTTTATCAGCGCTTGCTCGGGTGTTATTTTACTCGTCTTGTCTTCGCGGATGTCCTTAAATTTATCCCAGGGCCGTGTGTGTATATTGAGCAAATTTTTCATCCCAATAACAGCAATGCCGGCTTCCCGTGTTTTCTTGATTGCTTCAAATACTTCCGGAGAAGAAAAGTAGTTATAGGTGACAAGAGCTGCATCCCAGAACTTGCTATCCGAAATTGCATCAAGAACTTCTACATGATGAGTTGCAACGCCGACAAATCGTGTCTGTCCCTTCTTCCGCGCATTGTCGAAAATTTCCAATACATCATCACTTAAAACCTGCTCTAAGTTATGTTCATCTGAAATATTTTGCCCAATACCTAAGAGGCTCCCCAAATGGAGGAGGAGCAGGTCAACATGATCAGTCTGAAGTCGCTTAAGTGAAGTTTCTATCTTTTGGGGAGCATTCTTTATAGAGAAATAGCCCTTTCCCATTTTTTCTATCTCTAATCCTTCTAACACCCTAATTTTCGTTGCGAGAAATACCTTATCCCGCTTGGTTTTCATAACCTGCCCGATTGCCTCCTCGCTGGCGCCTTTCATGTATATGTGGGAAGTATCAATGTAATTGATGCCCGCATCAATGGCAGCTTCAATCAGTGCCGCATCTTTTATACGAGCTGAGCCTAAGCCGATTTCAGTAGTTTTATATCCTGTTGATCCAAGGTCACGATAGACAACACGGTGAAATCCTGAAGATTCCCGAGCAAAAATCCTTCGTGGAGAAAATCCGGCAGTTGTCAAACCAACACCTGCTGCAGTACTGCGCTTTAAAAATTCTCTTCGATTAGATGGTTTCATGGTGGTCGCTTCCTCTTCCTCCTTTAAGGATTGATGGAAGACAGCATCGATCAAGCAGCCTATCTAGGGTTTATATAGCTTTTTATGCTAACAACCTTTATACAGCTATTTGAGTTATATATAAGACCCTATCGAAAATTCAATTGAGATAAATCTAAGTTTAATTTATCTGAATTATTGTGAAAGTCAAGGCGAAGTATGAGAAATGAGGTTAGAAATTTAAGTTAGTTTATTACATAGGGAGTAAAAGGAGGCTTGAAAAAACAGTTGCAATTACTGAAAACTACACCTTAACTTTCAACTCAATGTGTCCAAAAAATTCTGACGACATAAAGCATCCGCATATTAATATCAATATTAACAACATTTATATCGGCACAAAGCATTGAACAACATTCGGCATAGTACGCAAAGGACTGGAAGAGTCCCGGGAGAACAGTTATGAAATATATTCGTTGTATGCCCCTTTTTATGATTATGTTTTTCAGGATTGCTGAGGCACCGTGTTCCGAATACGACCTGTCAGTTATCAAAACACGTATAATCACACCCATGATTAGCTCGGGAAGAACCGGAGATATTCAGCAGCTTATCGAGAGCCAGACGAAAGACGGATCCTGGCCGGATGTTAATTATACCGATGAAAACGGCGGTAACTGGGCTACCTCAAAGCATGTTTCGCATTTGTTTTTCCTGGCACAGGGGTATCGTTCGAAAAATTCGACTTTTTATGGTGATGATAAGTGTAGAAACGCCATATCACTTGGGCTCGATTTCTGGTTCAAAAATGATTTCATAAACAGTAACTGGTGGTGGAACCAGATAGGCATACCCGGCAGAATGGCGAGAACACTCCTGCTTTTTGAGGACAACCTCACTGCTGAACAATGTGCGAAGGGCATAGATATACTTAAGCGATCTAAAATTCGGATGACCGGCGCAAACCTCGTCGATGTCGCTTTCATCACTCTAATGCGGGGCGTTCTCGAAAACGATACGGAAACAGTCCAGAACGCGGTCGACAGCATTGCCGGCGAGATCAGAATCACAACCGACGAGGGCATACAAGCTGATTTCAGTTTCCATCAGCATGGCGCCCTTTTGTATAATCACGGATACGGTGCAGTATTTTCGTCTAAATGCGGAGAACTGGCGGAATTAGTGGCGGGCACATCATTCGCCTTCCCACCTGAAAAAATCGCGCTGATGTCAGGACTAATCCTCGACGGTACCCGCTGGATGGTGCGGAAATCGACACGTGACTACGGAGCAACCGGGCGCGGGCTCACTCGCAGGGCCGGTGAGA
>JABHYP010000175.1 GCA_018656855.1 Candidatus Latescibacterota bacterium
AAACCAATCCGTATAAAGATTATTTGATGCTTCTTTTGATCAACAGTACGGTAGCGGATGTCTGCTTAAAAGAATCCGTAAACCATAATACTGTTACAAAGATCATTGACAGTTATATTGGTAAGGAAACTGACTGGAAATCAGTCAGAAGAATTGATCTTTTAGGTCTAGATGAAATATCTCTGAAAAAAGGTTATCAGGATTATATGACCATAATAACATCCCGCAGTAAAACCGGTAAAAATAGAATTCTCGGAGTTGTAAAAGGCAAGGAAAAAAAAGATATAAAAGCTTTTCTATTAAAGATTCCCAATAGACTAAGGAATAACATCTGCGGGATATGTACAGACATGTATGATGGTTACGTTAATGCGGAGAAGGCAGCAATTCTCGGTGAGTTGTTTTAGCAAGCTAATTTGGCATATTAAGTGCTATAAATTTGTCATTTTTATTTATTTTTCACAGGAATACTCTAACAGGACAATTATTTTACCATCGTATTCACGACAATTCATAAAATCTATGAATATAAAGCACAAACTCAAGAAAATGAACACAGGCCACCTACCCACATAAAAAACTATGCAGCTCAAGAATGTATATAACTTTATCTTATGGAGGACCTCTTTTTGTTATTACTATTTCACAAAGCATTGATTCCCAAGAATCAAAAACTTTCATATTAAAAAAAACTCTCACCCATTCCCAAAATTCTCTAAGAGTCCTACATATTTTCCTTGCCTCCTGATACGACAGAACTACTAGCTCCAGTATCTGGTGAAGTAAAAAAGATAGGACAGTTAAAACATAAAAATTGAAACATAAATTCTTTTCACCGTGCCCATAATTATGTTCAATTTGACATCCCTGGTTTTTTAGTGTATTGAAGCATTCATTCTCAATTTTCCATCTGCTTCGGGCTCCCTTGACCAACCACTCTATATTTTGACTGGAAACATCTAAATTGGTAACCCATACTCCTGCTCTGGTTGATTTTTTTGAACCGTTTTTTTGTGGTGTCACGATAAATAATTGCAGAACATTGACTTTTAAATCGCTGCTGTTGTTCAACGTTACATCTGTAGCCCATTTGTATATAATACGACGTCCAGTATGATCAACTGTTTCTTTTTTTTGAAAAATCAGGTCTTTTATTGTTTTAAACAGAGCTTTGTGATCACCTTCTTTCACTCTAAAAACATAATCTTCATCATGTTCAAGTAAATCTTTAATGAATGGGGAGGTTGCGTATATGCTGTCTGCAAGATATATGACAGATAATCTTGGATGCTGCTTTCTAATTTTGGGTATTAACCTTTTAGCTGCATTTATCTCACAATCCTGCTTCTTTGAACCATCTGTATTTTTAATTTCTTCAGGCATAAGAGGAACAACTTGTTTAATCAATGGATTAACCAGTGCTGCCTGAACTACTTTATGGCTATAAGTAACGACATCTTTAGTCTCTTGAGTTAAGCATGCATCACAATGTATTGTTTTAGATGAAAAATATTGAGTCCCGTCAAGTGTTACTAAATATTTATTATTCTCAAATCTATAAGTTTTCAGATTATTGCTTCTTTGCAGGCGTGTTAAGTAATCTTTAAAAACCACTGCTAACTGATCTCCGTCAACAGAGTCTATTATTTCCCGCATCTCTGTTTCTTTAGGCATGCCATTAACTTTAAACTGGGTTTGAAGGTTATTTTTATTATACTTATTCAGAATAGTTTTTTGGTAGGAAAGAAGTGATGGCGACTGTATGTACATGCATGCAAGGCCGGATAACATTGTGTCATGTACACTGTAATTTATACTCGACTGTCTTCTCGTATCGGGTATTTTAAGTAAATATTCGGACAAACCAGAAATTAATGAAGAAAAATTTAAATGTTTTTTGAATCTCATGAAAGGCAACCAAATCTTAGATTATGTTTATAATTTAAGATAACTTACTTCATAAAACCATCAAATATTACTGAATTTGCGCGAAAAATTATTTTTTTCTAGTTTTTTTATGTAGGCTGGAAGCAATATCATTTGAGTTCAAAACGACAAATTTAACATCCGATATTTAATAAGCATAGGTGCTCACCGAGAATTGCTGGGCATATACTTGTTTCTTTTCAGCTAATTCTACAGGAGAGCACTTGCTGATATATTTTACATAAATATAAATAGCCTCATTTAATTGATCTTAGAATCGTAAACTTCAATGCCAGATAAATTAAGAGCTTTTCGCAGAAAAGCGTTCATTATATCCTCTTGTTATATTTCTATAAATGAGTACAATAGAACTACTTCAGGGCATCTCAAATTTCCTGTAATTGAGGAAGAACCGAAGTGTATCACAACAGTTAATAAAACCAGTATCACAACACACATTCATCCACGCGAGGGGCAATTTTGTGTTATTCTCTTAAACTCTTATTCAAGGGACTTTACCTTTTTGCTAATTTCGTGTTTGCATGGAAAGTGGTCCTGATAAA
>JABHYP010000176.1 GCA_018656855.1 Candidatus Latescibacterota bacterium
GGGAAGAAGCCACTCACAATGTGCTTATGGTTGTAGCTCCAGGTGTAACCGCGCCGGGAGGAAGATGTGGTTCGGCTGTTAATCTTATTGACATTTATCCTACACTTATCGACCTGTGCGGGCTAAAACCGCGAAAAGGTATCGAGGGTGACAGCCTTCTGCCCATGCTAAAAGATCCCGACTCCCGGAGAAACCGTCCGACACTTACGACACATTCCAGGAACAACCACTCAATCCGGTCGAATCGATGGCGTTACACACGTTACAGGGACGGCACTGAGGAACTTTACGACCACGACAGTGACAAACTAGAGTGGAATAATTTAGCGAATGCCCCCCGGTATGCTGAAATAAAAGAAGAACTGTCACGCTGGCTGCCTGAGATAAACGCAGAAAACAGTCCCTCTGAGGATGCACAGACAAGAAATGAAAGAATGAAGAAAATGGGGATTCAGCTTCCTTAAGAAAGAAGCCGGCATGATATGCAGGGGATGGAAAAGGCACTGTTAGAAATAATATGAAAAAATCAAAATACTTTTACTATAACAAATTGTATTTTTGTTATTTAAAGTCCCTCTACGGGGGATTTAGGGGGTTATTAATCAAGATGAAGAGCTTCAAAGATTTGCCAACTTTAAGAAATACAAACCATTAATCGTTAACTGCTGTAAAAATATTTTATAGAGCAATTAAAAAGGAGAAGAGTGGCAATATAATTATCTTAAACATTTGCTTAAATCTATTAACCGCCGCCGAATAACTTTGCGATGGTATCAAACCGCATTATGTCGTTAAAAGTGACATATATCATAAACAGTATCAATACGATGGAACCGGCCTGTTGAAGCGCCATTCTGATTCGTATCGACATCTTTCTACGTATAATTGCCTCGAAGAGAAGTATGAAAATATGACCGCCGTCGAGAACAGGAAACGGAAGCAGGTTTAAAACCCCAAGGTTGATGCTGATAAATGCGGCAAATCCCATCAGGCTGGCAAAACCGCTTTTCGCTGCTTCTCCCGCAACCTGAGCTATTAAAACAGGCCCGCCGATAAGCTTGGCAGATAAGCTTCCGGTAACGAGCTTGCCCAGAAAATCATACATGTTCACAATCAGATATTTTGTTTCCGTAAATGCCATGCTCAGAGCTTCAATACCATTCACTTCCCGGGTGGATATAAGCGGCGCTATACCGATCCTGCCGATTGTTTTTGTGGTACCGTCGGGCATTTCCTCATCAAAATGCCCCACAATGACAGGAACATGTAATGACAAGTCGTCCCTGTCAATGGTAAGCATCACTTCCCGGCCGGGATTGGCCCTTATTTTTTCGCTCATGTGAATCCAGCCGCCGACAATCTTTTCATTATCTATTGAGGCAATAATGTCTCCGTGTTTAAGACCCGCTTTTTCAGCGGGGCTGTCCGACAACGTTCTGTCCACTCTGGCTTCAAGGTATTGCTGGACACCGAAATCCTCATTATCTTTGAGCTTTCGAGTTGTTTTCACCGCACGCTCACCGTAAGAGCTGCTTATAGTCAGAGCGACGTTTTCCTCTGTATAAAGGGTGAGAAGAGCCTGCTCAAGCTTATTGATTTTAACTCCGTCTATATTAATTATTTCATCGCCCGGTTTGAGGCCGAGTTCCTCAGCGTATGTTCCCGGTGTTACATAACCGATACGGTTTGATTTCTCGGGGACGCCCATAGTCCAGAAGAGCATAAAAAATATTACTACAGCTGTGAGCAGATTCATGAGACTTCCAGCGGAAAGAACGGCAATTTTCACAGGTGTCGATTTGCTGCGATAGTCCTTAGGCGGAAGAGTGCTTTCGTCCGTTTCCTTTTCGGGAACAAAATCATCCTGGCCGGTGAGCTTAACATATCCGCCGAAAGGAATCATGGAAATGCAATAATCCGTTTCCCCGATCTTGAATCCAACAAGCCGTGGAGGCAATCCTATGCTGAATCGCTCCACACCGATTCCTGAAAACTTTGCGACAAGATAATGTCCCAGCTCATGAACGAAAACGAGTAAGCTTAATACAAATATGAATGAAATAAACGTTAACATTTATAAAACCTCATTTATGAAATATATAATGCCCGTAGTTAGCTGTCAGTTGAAATGATGAAAAAGAATTATTTACCACGGATTAGCGAAATAATATACAATTTTTTTCCAACTTTATCTATATTCATTTACTCAATAGGCAAAAAATTTTAAAATTAATTGTTTCCATCGATGTTCATCCGCAGCATTTTTCCCATTTCCTTTTCTATTGATAGCGGACCACTGACTACGGACAAAATACTATTTTACATTAACCATTTGCCTAATTTGACGCTTGGCATCCATATCAGTTTCACCGAGTTCTTCGACTGTCGGTTTCTCAACAAAGCGATGCTGTTCGAGGATTTTCTTTATAGCTTCGGGAATTTCCTTAAACGTAAAATTACCGTTGACGAATTCGTGAACCGCCTGCTCATTAGCGCCATTCAACGCCGCCGGAGCTGTCCCGCCGCGATCGAGGGCTTCGTAGGCCAAACCCAAACAGGGGAAACGTTCCGTATCAGGAGGCTCAAAAGTCAGAGAAAAAGCTCTTGTAAAATCGAGACTTCCGTAAGGAGACGGCAGCCGCTCCGAGTCTGTCATGGCATACTGAATGGCGAGCCGCATGTCCGGCTCGGAAATCTGCGCCAGAATCGAACCGTCCACAAACTCCACAAGCGAATGAGCGACAGATGATCTATGGATTGTTATATCTATCCTGTCTCCGGGAATATCAAATAAATACCGCGCCTCTATAACCTCGAGACCTTTATTCATAAGAGTGGCGGAATCTACCGTATTCTTGGTTCCCATTGACCAAGTCGGGTGATTCAGCGCCTGCTCAACCGTAACATTCCGCAATTGTTCAAGAGAATAATCCACAAAAGGCCCGCCGGAGGCAGTAAGAATAAGTCTCTTCACATGTTGTCTGTTCTCTCCCTTTAAGCACTGGTAAACAGCGCTCATCTCACTGTCGATTGGAACAATCCTCCGGCCGCTGCTTTTCACAGCATCCATGGCTATGTTTCCGCCCATGACGATTGTTTCCTTATTGGCAAGGAGCACGTCCTTCCCGTTTTCGAGAGCGGACAGTGTCGGAACCAGGCCGACCGATCCGACAAGCCCGTTTATCACTGCTTCAGCATCAATCTCCCTGATCATTTCAAGCATCCCCTCAAAACCCTCATAAACTCTGGTAAGCGAACCAACATTTGAACGGACTTTTTCTGCTGCACCGGGACTACTCATTGCAACCGCTTCGGGTCTAAACTTCCGCACCTGTTCGCACATAATATCTGCGGAGTTTGAAGCGGCAAGACCAGCAACCATGAAATGATCAGGATTCGATGCGATTACATCAAGACTTGACGTACCAATGGAACCTGTAGAACCAAGAATGACAAAACGTTTCAAAGTTTACCTTACTCAGTTTAAATGTGCAGCAATTTCAAGATATATATAAACCGCCGGGCCGGTGAAAAACAAACTGTCGAAACGGTCAAGGATACCGCCATGACCCGGGATAATATGCGATGAATCTTTCGCACCCATATCTCTTTTAATTATCGATTCGGACAGGTCGCCCGCCTGACCGGACAAGCATATAAGAATTGTTAAGAAAATAAAATGTGCGAGTAATGAACGGTCAATAAATAAACCGGCCGCAACTCCCGCAGCCGTGGCAATAACCATTCCCCCGATAAAGCCTTCAACGGTCTTTTTAGGTGAAATTCCCGAGAAAAAAGGATGTTTCCCGAATGCCCTTCCCGTAAAATATGATGCAGTATCGAATATCCAAACGACAAGAATGACAAACAATAATAAATATCTTGAAAACCCGCTGAAAACAGTTGCAGGTAATCGATCAATCATCAATAGAAATGCGCAAAATGCTGCAGGATAAACCGCTGCAAAAAGCGAAAGGGCAACATTTCCCAGTTTATTTTCTTTGCCTGAAATTATTTCAATAATAAAGGATGAGGAGACAACCAGAACAAAAATTCCGAAAATGAAGGCTGAACGAGCTAATAAAGCCCCCGTGACAATAAAAAGACCTGCCATAAAACCGATTATTCTATGAGGGAAACGTACTTTATCCCCGAACATGTTGTAGAGCTCCCACTGCCCGATAGCGGTCAACACCGCAAGGAAAACGTAAATCGTTAATCCCCCCTTCAGAAAAATCCCAATGATTAGCGGGCCGAAAACCAGCGCTACAAGTACTCTCTTAAGGAGCGAGAGGTCGGGAGAACCACCGGCCATTATGTTTTTTCTCCTTTAAACAGATACTTCTTTACTACACCGGAAACAGTTGTTATCTGCTGGCTCGTCATCCCGAACCGCCTTTCCCGACCGGAATACGATTCAAGCGCATCAAGAAAGTCTGACTCGCTGAAATCCGGCCACATGATATCGGTAATCCAGAGTTCGGTATAGGCAAGCTGCCAAAGAAGGTAGTTTGAAAGCCTGTATTCGCCGGAAGTGCGTATCAGAAGGTCGGGATCGGGCATTCCTGCCGTATCAAGGGAAGATTCGATAACCTCAGGAGTTATTTCATCACTATTCAGCGTATCGTTTTCAATCCTTTCGGCAATGGTTCTGACAGCACGGAGAATCTCGTCACGCCCGCTGTAATTAAGGGCCAGAATAAGTGTAAGCCCCTCGTTTGAGGCAGTTAGCTCGATAGCGTCAATAAGCGCGCTCCGGCTCTTTCGGGGAAGTCCGGAAATATCACCGATTGTTTTAAGACGCACATTGTTTTTGTTAAGTTCCGGAACTTCCTTTTTTACTGTTTCCGCCAGAAGCTTCATTATCCCCATCACCTCACCCATCGGGCGGTTCCAGTTTTCAGATGAGAACGTGTATAACGACAGGTAGCCGATCCCCATTTCACCGGCAAGACGCACAATCCGCCTCACAGTGTCAATTCCAGCACTATGACCGTCTATACGTGAAAGACTGCGCTTTTTTGCCCAGCGGCCGTTACCATCCATGATAACAGCAATATGAGCGGGAACTTTATGTTTCATTAACAAGTCTTTACGACTCTGAAGTAAATCTTTTTCCACCGCTTATCTTCCTGCTGTTGACAAGGAGTTTCATTTCTCTGACGGTTTTTAGAGGTATTTTACTCGATTCCAGAATATTGGTGAAATTCCGCCTTCGTGTTGCCCCATGCCAGTCGGAACCGCCAGTTGCGATAAGACCATATTTTTCGGCAAGCTTCCTGTAGTAAAGCTGTTTTTCAGGATGATGCAGCGGATGGACAGCCTCGATACCCATCAGCCCGGATTCCACAAGGCCTGGAATAATATCGTCTCTCCGAATAGAAAGCGGATGGGCGAGTACGGGGATGCCACCATTTTTTAAAATGAGTTCGATGGTTTCACGTGGTGTTATCCTGTATTTTGGGACAAATGCCGGACCGTTTGCACCTATGTAGCGTATAAATGCTTCATTGTAATGCACTATCTGATTCTCCGAAAGAAGAGCTTCAGCAATGTGAGGGCGGCCGATCGGAGCTCCATGGGCAATATTTAAAACAATATCGATTGTTATTTCAAGACCAAGGTAATTCAGGCACTCAACAATTTCTTCCGCCCTATCCCGCCGCTTCTCCTTGAAAAAAGAGATGCTTTTCACAAATTCAGGATCATCATAACGGATATAATATCCGAGAATATGAATATCATCATCCTGATCCATAGCTGACAGCTCTATTCCGGGAATAAGCTCAAGCGGCGTTCCGTGGGCAGCTTCAATTCCCCTGATAACACCACTCACTGTATCGTGATCGGTAATCGCGATAGCCGAATAACCGTTACGGGCA
>JABHYP010000177.1 GCA_018656855.1 Candidatus Latescibacterota bacterium
AATTAAGCATAGATATATCTCAATTGAGTTTTAGATAGGATTTTAAACAGCTCAAATAGCTGTATATAGGTTGTTATCATAGAAACTAAATGAACTACCCCGACGCAATCGTCGAGGTATCAAAAAAAACACACTCACCCCCTGCCCCCCTCTCTCGCACGCGAAAGAGGGGGAAATATCGGTACATCCCGGACTCGGGTTCCCCTCTCTACCGGGTAGAGAGGGGTTAGGGGTGAGTCAGGATTTGATGGGGGTGGATTATGATTTTACCCCGATGCAAGCATCGAGGAATTCTTTCGATTAAACCTTAGTTAGATGAAATTTGATAATAAACTTTAGACTTTCATGGATACTCTATGTCAGGTTTCCGGGTGGCAATAAAGGCTGGCTGAAGCAAGTTTGAGGCCTGTGGTTTCGTGGACTATAATCCATAGGTTGTTGGTTGTTATTTCTTTTTAAAATGTGATAAATCTATATATTCTGGACTGATTAGATGTGCTAATGTTATGGGAGGGATTCGATGATACGTAGGAAATTCATAAGCCAGGTAGTGAAAACAGCACTCTTGTCGCCCGCAGCCTTGGCCATTACGAAATTACATGCCGCACAAAATAGCCGTCACCTTGTCGAAACACCCGGTAAAAGGGCTGAATACCTTGCTAAAATCCTTAAACTGATCTGCACTGATTTAGGGCCACACCCGGTGGGCAGCCCTGAGTGTGAAAAAGCAATGTATATCATCAAGAACGAAATGCATATGGCGCTTCCAAAAGTGGAGCTTGACCCGTTCTTATTTGATCGCTGGATGCTTTCTGACAAGCCGCGATTAAGTATCGGGGATACGGTTATCGAGGCATTTCCGCGCATCGAAACAGCTGGCACTCCTTCGGATGGTATAACTGGAGTGGTTGTGAAACTCAAAACAAAAGAGCTGCCTTCTTACGGAATCGCCGATCTCTCAAGCGGTAATGTTATGGCATATATTTCTCCGTACAGTGGAACTGCCCGACCTACACTTGCCAGAGGCGATGAAATGCGGCAGAAACCAACGGTTAATATTGGCAAACAGGATGTGCAGCTAATTGAATCTGCAATTCAACAAAAAACTCCGGCACATTTATATATTCCTGTAACCATTATTTCAGACACGGAAACAAGTAATATTGTGGGAACCCTCCCTGGAAAAAGCAAAGATGAGATCCTGTTTCTCGCTCATTATGATACAGTCTATTCCACACCCGGAGCAAACGACAATACAGCCTCAGTCGCAATAATGCTCATGCTTGCCCATGAATTATCCGGAACAGTTCCCGAGAAAACGCTTCGGTTTGTTGCAACAACTAGCGAGGAACGTGGAGACTATATGGGCGCAACAAAATACGCCGAGCGTAGAAAACGCGAAGATACCATGAATAACATTAAGTATGTCATCAATTTTGATTCTGGAACCTGGGGCTCAAATATCGAAATATGGTCTGAGGACGAGGAACTCAAGAAGATGATCAGCGATATTGACAGTGATCTGAGCGTCAATGGAACACCGATTCTAATGGATCGCAGCGGTTTTACCATGGATTCAAAACCATTCCGTGAATCCGGAGCCCGCGCGGTATATGTAGAGAGCAACAGCCCTGATAAAGTATATCTCTGGCACCGCCCGATAGACACACCGGGGAATGTTCAGGAATTCATAGTGGAAATCAATTTTCTGCTTTTTAGCGAGTATATAAAACGTTTACAGAAACTATAAAGTTTTTTAATAAGTATTTGTAATTAAATAAGATAAAAGATGACAATCGGTTCCACCTCAGAACAACGGTTGGGCGACTAACACAAGAAGTGGGAAAATTAGTTGGAGCAGGACAGGACAAACGTTTAATTTAGCATATTGTTCTGTTTAAGCTATATAACATACCAGTTTTGAAAAGGACGGATTAAGATGTTTAATCGAAGGGCTTTTCTTAGGTCTTCATCTTTACTGGCAGGGAGGGGGATGTTTAATCGTCCTGCCTATGTTTTTGCCGCACTATCGAAACCTTCAGGATATTTCGGTGTACATCCATTTGTTGAGCAGCATCCCGAAGCAGTCTTTATTATGCGAACACACGTTGACTACAAGACGAACTCCGAGGCGTGCAAGAAGGTCGGTCTCGATTTTGGCCGGTCGGTATTAGTCCCCATGGATAATACAGGCACACCGGCGTCCAACTTCATTG
>JABHYP010000007.1 GCA_018656855.1 Candidatus Latescibacterota bacterium
CGCTCCTGTTCGTGCCCCATAAACAATCTCCGGTGCAACGACAACCTTAACCGAGACACCGTCGGGGAGTTTTACTTTATCGGTGATGAGGTTGTAGACACGCTCAACCATTCTCCATGTCTTTTCGGCATTGCTTTCGTAAGCTCCCGTACGGCCGTCCGCAACAGGAGTGATGGCTATGGTCGGGAGTGGCCCCGCCAGTTTTCGGGGTGTTTCAGTAAAACTTCGTATCGATTGAGCAAGGGCGTTAAAATCAGGTTTCATTTTACGTGTTCCTCCTATGATATTTAAACTTTCTATTTATTCTCTGTGCTTTCAATATCCTGTCAGCAGACCACTTTTTTTGTCCTTTTTGCTATGAGATTCTTAATTTTATTATAAGAAGGCGGTGGGCCCGTTCTCACCTGTTTATCATCAATAAACAAGGCATCTGCGACACCCCATTCTAAAAGAACCTCTCTGTCAAATGTGTCAATCTTCCGAAAAACTACCTTATTTCCGAACTCTGAAGAGGCTTTTTTTGCCCTTTCAAAGACTATGTTCTGTGCCGGACAACATCCGTTCAGTAAAGCCGTTACTGTCACTTTGCCGGGTATAGTTTCAGGTTTTTTCTTTTCTGTAATCCATTCGGGAGAGATAGCATCATCGGCGAAGGGTTTCCATAAGAGAACCGGTCCCATAATCCCCTGTTTATCCACTTTAATGTATCCCTGCTTTTTGAACCACGATGCCTTCATCCAGAATGGCAAGGGTATTCCCCAGGCAACCATGCCTTTTGAACCCCTGGCTTTTACATCATTTTCGGCAGCCTGAAGCAACGCTTTTCCCATTCCTTTCTTCCTGAAGTCTCCTCTTCCCTTGTTATATCCGTGAACCCAGATACAGTGTATAAAATACAAGTCCTTCCCTTCAACGACCGAATACTCCACAGGAACATATTGAATCATTCCTCCAACTTCTCCATTGTCATCCAATGCCAGCTTCACTCTGAGACCCCTGTCTTTCATTTTAGCGTACCAGAGCTCTTTATGGTTTCCAGCCTCTTTCATTTCTTCAGACCAATCTTCCAGGCATACAAAATACAAATCATTATATTCATCTGTCAGGTCAGTAATTTTCATGTGCATGCCTCCCGGTAGATTAGTAGGGGGCGATGCATTCCCAATAGATTCATTTTCGGTTTGGAACGTGTTTTCAGCAGAATGCATCACCCCTGCTTCGGTAAAATGTATGAATTAATCGGACTAGTCAAAATCCCTATAATAATACATTTGCATATTACATAGGTAGGTATAACAATTAGGTATATCTAAACAGTTTCAAGAGCTTTCAGCGCCGCATCCCTGTATGCCCGTTTCAGGTTGCCGGGGCCGAGTTTTGTGCCGCCCCAGTAACGGGTAACCGTTATCATAATATCGGTGATCTGTCTGTACCTGAGCAGCATGAGTATAGGGAGTCCGGCAGTTCCCCGCGGTTCTCCATTATCCGACATGCCCTCCTTGACAGGATTTCCGGCGATACGAAATGCAAATGCTATATGAGCAGCCTTGCGTTTTCCACGTTTTATTTCTTTTGCCAGTTCGCGGGCAGTTTTTTCGTCGGAGACAGGAATCACAGAACCGATAAATACAGACTTCCGCACAACAATCCGCGGTCCGGTTTTTGCAATTTCCACTTTTACCGCTCCTTCTCTACACAGAATCCGTTTACATATTTTTTATACTCTATGATGCCTCAGCAGAAAACGCCTTCTCAGTTCGATTATAGTCCATATAATCCCGACAACAAACCCGGTAACGTGCGAAATCCAGGCAACACCACCCTGTCCGGCGGCGCCTTCATGTGCCGTTATACTTATTAAGCTGGCGCCGAACTGTATAAAAAACCACAGACCCAGCACAATAAATGCCGGAAGAGCAATTATTCTGACGAAGAAAAAAAACACAATCAGGCAATATACGCGAGAACCCGGAAACCTTAAAAAATAAGCCCCAAGAACACCTGCGATTGCACCGGAAGCGCCTACAAGAGGCAATGTGCCGTGTGGAAATACAAGTGCGAACGCCAGCGTTGCAATAATGCCGGCTGTTATATAAAATATGAAAAACCGCAAATGCCCGAAATCGTCCTCCACATTACGCCCGAATATCCACAGATACAGCATATTTGAACCAAGATGGATAAATCCCCCATGAAGAAACATACTTGTAAATAACGTCTGCCAGGCAAATATTCTTCCGGGAATGGCAGATTTTAAGTCATAAAAAAGATCGTACGGAATCATGCCATAAACTAATACTGACCGCCCAATCGAGCCCGGCCCGGTAAGCTGAAACCAGAAAACAACAATATTGCCGATTATAATAAGGATTGTAACGAAGGGAAAACGCGACACACTGTTGTCGCTATAAAGAGGAAGCATATATTATTTCCCTCTGTTTTTTATAGAAGGATGCAAGGAGGTTATTTCCTTGTATAACTCCGGTCTGCGGTCATTGAACAGGTCAGTATGTTTATTGA
>JABHYP010000178.1 GCA_018656855.1 Candidatus Latescibacterota bacterium
AAGTCTGCAAACCTGTCTTCAAATTCATGAACACGCTTCCCGGAAACAAACATACCGGAGAGAAGCACTTCAGTGACCGCCCGGACTTCAGCATCAGAAATGAGTGGTTCAGACACCTTAATATAGGCATCATTCGAAGAAACGCCACTTTTGTTTGCAGCCAAAGAATAAACTCCTATTTACTGATTTTAATATACAAAATTTCTCATCACTTTCGTATTGAAAGTATAATATTTGTGAATAACAAATGCAATTTTTATTCGATTTGATGATCTTTCTCACATGATAAGCTTTTTGTTTTTTTAAAGTTTGTTGTTGACAAAGCCATTGTAAATTTATTAATTATCGCAATTTAATGAGATACAGATACTTAAGTTCAGAGAGGCTGCAAAAATGCTATAACTCATAGAGATACTCTTGACATAGTCATAAAAGTGTAGTAGTTTTAGAAATCCGACGAAGTATTATTGCTCTTACACTTACATACTGGAAATATTGCCATGGGTTTTTTTACTGACAAAGTCGTTTTAATTACAGGAGCTGCCGGAACAGTAGGCCGTGAACTTATCAGGCAGCTTATCGATCTGAATCCTCGCGAAATACGGGCAATCGATATTAATGAATCCGAGGTTTTCTTTCTTGACCAGGATTTTATCCCTCTCATCAAGAAAAAGTCTACCGCCCGAAAAAGTTCACCTATACGTTTTTTAGCCACAGTTGGGGATATTCGTGATTCATATCGAATTGAACAGGCGTTTCGAGGTGTGGACATCGTACTCCATGCCGCTGCATTGAAACATGTAATACTGTGCGAACGCAGCCCTTTTGAAGCGGTACAGACCAATATTGTAGGAGTCAACAATGTAATAAGAGCCGCCGCGGAAAACAGTGTCGAGCGCGTAATTTTTATGAGTTCGGACAAGGCGGTTAATCCTACGAACGTCATGGGCACCAGTAAATTGATGGGAGAACGACTTATTTCTACGGCGAACAGCATACATACCGGAGGAAAAACCATTTTCAGTTCAACTCGGTTCGGAAATGTTATCGGCTCGCATGGTTCCGTTGCCCCCATTTTCATGAAGCAAATCCGTAACGGCGGCCCTGTAACGCTGACCAACAGATGTATGACCCGATTTTTTATGACCGTCGAACAAAGCGCCCAACTGGTTTTGACAGCGACAGAACTTGCATGTGGCGGTGAGGTTTTTGTAACAAAAATGCCTTCCATGCGAATTGAGGATCTGGCGACCACTATGATAAAAATGCATGCGCCAAAGTTTGGTATAAAACCCGATTCCATTGAAATAGTCCAGACCGGTGTCAAAGACGGTGAAAAATTGTACGAGGAATTAATGAGCATGGAGGAAAACGAGCGAGCGATGGAACTTGATAAAATGTTCGTTATTCTCCCGTTCCGATTAGTTCGTGAGGATATTACCTATGAGTATCCAAACTGTGTCAGCGATGTCGTTAATGAGCCTTATCTCAGCAATGACCGCCCGCCAATGACACTTGAGGAGATTGAATCTTTTCTGCAAGATTATTTTGGTTCAAAGCACTTCACTTCGAGAGAGGATTACATACCTGAGGAAGATGCTGAAGAAGTTTCACGCCGGCTGGAAGAACTCGGTTACCTGTAAAAGCGATTGTATTTCAAGTCTTGTTTTGTTAGACAGAATGTTTGGATGGTAGCGATGGGCCGGCTTGTTATTATCGGAATCGATGGTTTCTCATATCTTATGGCGAAGCATCTTTCTGACATCGGAGTGATGCCGGAACTTGCTGATATGCTTAAAAGCGGCACTGCAAGAGCGATGGAATCATCTATTCCTGAAGTGTCTTCCACGGCATGGACATCGATTGTGACCGGAATCGGCCCGGGTGCTCACAATGTTTACGGATTTACTGATCTCATAGACGGCTCTTATGTTCTCGGATTCACGTCATCGCGCACGGTAAAAAGTCTCCCTTCCTGGCAGCAACAGGGCAGCGCCCGCAGTCTCATTATAAACGTACCCCAGACTTATCCTGCCCGGCCTCTTGCCGGAATTCTGGTTGCGGGATATGTGGCGCTTGATCTCGAACGTGCGGTTTATCCCCCGGATAGAGTTTCCTTATTAAAGGAACATTCCTATGAAATTGATGTAGATATGAGTATCGCAACCACTTATAGAGATAGATTTTACGACGAATTGATCCGTGTTTTGAGAACTCGCGCACAAGTGCTTAACCGGCTCTGGAAAGAAGAGTCATGGGATCAAGTTATGTTTGTCATTACCGGAACCGATAGATTGAATCATTACTGTTGGACGGACTATGAGGATACTTCCGCATCTTATCACCAGCGGTTTCTAGACTTTTACCGAGAGGTTGACACGGTTCTGGGACAGATCACGAATCAGTTGAAGGATGATGACTCTCTTGTGCTGGTTTCAGATCATGGATTCGAGCGGCAGGATATGAGCGTCAATCTCAATACTCTCTTGCGGGAAGCAGGGTTTCTACGGCTTAGAAACGACGAGCGTATTTCTCATGCAAGTATTCTCCCTGAAACAAAAGCTTTTGCGATGGACCCCGGACGAATTTACCTTCACCGGGCAGACCGTTATCCCGGAGGCTCGGTCAGGGAAGATGAATCCACAGAGATAATGGAGAAATTGACTGCATTTTTTCTAAAAACCGAGGTAAAAGGAAAACGGATAGTTCGTAAGGTTTTTAAAGGCAGTGACATATATAGCGGTCCTATGATTCATCGTGCTCCGGACCTTATATGTATGCCGGAGAAAAATATCGCCTTTTCAGCCCGTATACAGTCGGATGAAATTGTTGAGGAAACGGTATTGGCCGGAAAGCACAGTTTTCCCGACGCACTTTTTTTCTGCCGGACTCAAGGCGATATTGTAATGCCGGAAACAATGCGTGTTGAGTCAGTCTTGCCCGTTCTGGAAGAATGCGGAGCATTCAGTATAAAGAAATAGGAGTTTTTAATGGCTGACAGCGTTCCCTTTCATAATGATAAAAAAACATGCTGGTCCTGCCCTGCAGTCGAGTTTAAAGGGCATGTGGATTTTCGCGCTTGTGGACAGGCTGCATTTCGCAAGGCGGCAAGCGGTCAACTCGTGGTCGAATGCAAACGCCGCACTGATATAGGATATTTTGACCCCATGGGAATCACCTACGATTCCTGCCCTGAATATAAAGAAACAGAATACGGCCGCCTTTTACACGGCATGAAAGTAATGATCCTGGGTATCGACGGTTACCTTGGATGGCCATTGGCTCTCAAGCTTGCCAGCCTCGGCTGCCAGGTTTCCGGTATCGATAATTTGCTCCGTCGCAGGCTTGTTGATGAAAAAGGCGGACAAAGCGTACTCCCTGTAAGCTCTGTTTACGACCGTATCAAAGCCGCGAAAGAACATCTGGGAGTAACAATTAATTTTCGCGAGATAGACCTTCTTGACCGTGAAGCTTTTCTCAAATATATCGACGAAATCCGCCCGGAATCAATAATCCACTATGCTGAAA
>JABHYP010000179.1 GCA_018656855.1 Candidatus Latescibacterota bacterium
CCATTTCATGCATCCCAAAATAATCGACTCTTTCGAAGGAAAAAACCTTGTTTCAATTTTATAAATATCATAATTTGAACTTGTTGGAAGAATATTTTGGAGTTATTCGTTCCCGTGATTTTGATATGGGGAATACCGGTTAACAACAGTCTGTTTAAGATACTTTAACGTATTCGGACCGCGACAGGACCCGGGATCACAGTATTCCGCGGTAATCCCAAAATTTATCAGAACAATAATGAACGATAAAAAGCCGCGGATATATGGGGATGGAGAACAGTCGAGGGATTTCACTTTTGTGTCGAATGTGGTTGAAGCTAATATACTTGCATCGACAAAAGACTGTCAATCCGGAGTGGTATTGAACTGTGCCTGTAATGAAAAGACAACGGTAAATCAGCTCGTAAAAGAGTTGAATGCAATACTTGATAAAAATATTACTCCAGAATATACTGAGCCCCGGGCTGGTGAGGTGAAAGAGTCCTGCGCGGCAATTGAAAGGGCTAAAATGGAGCTCGGATATTTTCCTCAAGTCAATTTTAAAGATGGCTTGCGCAAAACGGCTGAATGGTATATGCAAAGTGGTAAATAATCAGATTGTTAATCACAGTCAACAATGGATTTGTAACTGATGAAAGTTTTATTGGTTGCACCGGGTTCCAGTATTCATGCAAATAGATTTTTAATGTGGCTGTTGAAAAAGGGATGTAATGTCGTTTTCATGGATACGGTAAATCCTATTCCTGATGGGCATGATAATTATGAATTTGTGTGTTTCCCCAGGTTGACGGGAAGAGGATATATCAGGCGAGCATTCAACACTAAAACACTGATATTATTTGAAAAATATTATTCCACATTTTTTTTAAAAAAAATTATTGCGAAATATAAACCTGAAATTACTCATGTTCACTGGATAGATGAACGAGTAAAATATTTAATAAGAGCTGGAATTAAACCGCTTGTTATCAGCGGCTGGGGATGTGATATTAACGCGTATTTTTCGGATGACGCCGATGAATATGAAAAAAATATGACCGGTAAAATCTTATCCTCGGCAGATTTTGTAATCAGCAATACTCGGAAAATGGATGAAAGATGTAATATTCTCGCCGGAAAAAATATTCCTTCGATGGTTCTGCACTTTGGCATTAATACCGGCAAATTTCATCCCGGTTATGAAAAAGAAGTAAAAGAATTGCGAAGCAGGCTGAATATACCAGTCAGCACAAAAGTTGTTCTGTCGCCGAGGGCATGGGAGCCATTATATAATCATCTCTTTATTCTCGAAGCGTTTGCAGGCGCTCTTAATAAAATTCATTCAGAAGCGGTCTTGATTTTTATATTGTTCGGAAAAAATATTTTTCAATCGGATTCTTATGAAAAAGAAGTCAGAAAGAAAGCTGAGGAATTAGGTATTTCAAAATTCGTAAAATTTATCCCGAGTGTTCCATGGGATGAAATGCCTGTTCTTTATGCTTTATCTGACCTTGTAGTTAATTGTCCTTCACGGGATGCTCTGCCGGGAACCTTTGTTGAGGCTGCTGCCTGCTGCAGGCCGGTTGTCTCCTGCAAATTGCAGACATACGAAAAAACGTTTGCCGAGAAATATTTCAGCCTCATTGAAGAGGGGAATATCAATGCTTTTGCTGATGCTGTTGCGAAGGAACTGAACGCTGAAATATCTGAGCGTATACATGAACTAAACGAGGTAAAAGATTATGTCGTAAGAAAATATGACGAAGAAAACTATGCACAAAAAATAATCGAAATATATAATAATCTTATAAGTAATCCTCATGCCTGATGTCACATTAGTGCTTGAAAAGAATACATCTACTCGCCTTTTGAAACCACTTAGGCGAGTGCTCTGTACCGACTCAATCCAGAGAATAAAAAAATGTGTGGAATAGCAGGAATATACAATCGGTCATTGGAACCGGTACGAGAAAATACTATTGAACGTATGACCGATGCCATTGCCCACCGCGGCCCTGATGATGAAGGTATGTATGTCAAAGGTCATGTCGGTCTCGGGCATAGGCGCCTTTCAATTATTGATGTTACTCCATCAGGCCATCAGCCGATGACATACGGAGACAGCGGCTGCTGGATGGTCTATAATGGAGAGGTGTATAATTACATTGAACTTCGCGAAGAACTTCGGAAACTAGGATATAATTTTATTTCAGAGTCTGATACCGAAGTAATACTGGCTGCATATATTCATTGGGGAATTGATGCTTTCGAGAAGTTTAACGGCATGTGGGCTCTGGCTATTTATGATTCGCGGCGTGACGAGCTTCTGCTGCATCGCGACCGTTACGGTATAAAGCCCCTTTATTACTATGTATATAATAATACGATAGCTTTCGCCTCGGAGTATAAGTCGTTCTTCGCGGTTCGTGATGAGCTGAAAATCGATTTCGACCAGCGGGGATTGGCAACTGCTCTTTTGAATCCTTTTGAGCTGGAAGCCTCAGATAAAAGTCTTCTCACAAATGTTTACAATCTTTTGCCGGGTACGTACCTGAAAGTTTCTCGTGAAAAAGTTGAAAAACACACCTGGTGGCGAACCGTCGACCATATAGAATCGGTACCGAAGAGCAGAACCGATCAGGTAAACCGCTTTCGTGAACTATTTGAGGATTCCTGCAGGTTAAGAATGCGTTCCGATGTCCCCGTCGGCACATCTCTAAGCGGAGGACTGGATTCAAGTGCAGTTGTGGCAACACTTGCGAAATTAAAAATCGGTACAAACAAAACCTTTATCCATACGTTCAAAGGCAATCCACTCGATGAATCATACTATGCCGATATAGTAGTGCAATCCACTTCAACCAGTGCTCACTATATCGAGGTTGAAAAAGAGGATTTAATACAATTTATAGATACTATACTTTATTATTCAGAAAGCATTAATAACGGGATGGTGGACAGTCCGTACCGTATTTATAAAATGCAGCGTCAAAATGGTGTCATAGTGTCGCTTGATGGTCATGGCGCGGATGAAATGCTTGGCGGCTATGAATTTTATATGGGTGAATATTACAGGGATATTAATCCTCTGTTCCACCCCGGCAGGTTAAAAGAGTGTCTCTCTACATATAAGAGCTTAATCGAACATCCACAGTTCATCGATAAATTTCAAACAATGAGGTTTATACTGCAGTATTCCCGATTGGGCAGTTTACTGAAAATGTTAGTAAGAAGAAATCCTTCAAAAAATCCTTTTATGAGAAAGTTTTTTTCAAAAGAAATTGAAACATATACCGCTCCAAGGCCGGATTTGCCTGCTGGCTGGTCACACCTGCTCAAGCGTCTTTACACCGATTTCCATCATACCGTTTTGCCCCGAATACTGAAAAACTTCGATTTAATGTCAATGGCGAACAGCGTGGAAGTTCGGATGCCGTTTATGGATTACCGACTTGTTTCATATGTTTTTTCTCTTGATAACAGTGCAAAAATTGGGGATGGTTACACAAAAAATATTCTCAGGCAGTCTATGGAAGGAGTTCTTGACGACAGAGTGCGGTTACGTAAAAGTAAAATCGGATTCAATTCTCCGATGTTGGACTGGTTCCATTCGGATATGCAGCCATGGATAGAAGATATTTTATATTCAAGCAGTTATGAAATTGATATTATTGATAAAAAGAAATTAAGAAACTTCAATGAAACCAGAGTCAAGACAGGACAGTTTAGCTGGTCTGATGGGTATGAATTTTGGAAATATCTTAGCGCATTGAAATTAACCAGATGTTTTAAAGACAGATTTGCAATTGTATAGTATTGTTTACATCTGTGTGAAAGTGTTTTATTAAAAAAAGAGTTGAACATAAACAAATTAAATCTTACTGTAACCACTGGAATATTAATATGAGCTATAAGTTTGTTAAAATCACTACCTTTTATTTCTCCTATCTCAAAGATTATTATGCTCGAAATCCACACATAAAATCCCGCTCGTACTCTGAACAGTATCAACATATTATGTCTGAGGCTTTCGGCTGGGCAGATTTTTATGAGAAGCACTTGCGTGATATTGGTGTGGATGCATTTGAAATTGTTGCTAATGCACGGCCTTTACAGAAAGCTTGGGCACTTGAACATGGAATCCGTGCTCAGGGAAAAGAACTTTTGATAAAACAACTAAAGACTCTCAAGCCTGATATCGTTTTTTTTCAGGACAGCATTACATATAATGGCAAATTTGTAGATTATCTGAAACAGGAAATCCCTTCAATTCACAGCATTATCGGAAGATGTTGTTCGCCCTATACCAGTGAACAATTACAGAACTTCAGATATTTCAACTATATAATTACCTGTATGCCGAGTTTTACACTCGATATACAGAATCATGGTTTGAAAGCATTTCAAATTTACCACGCATTTGAAAGTTCACTGTTGCCTAAAATAAACCGGGAAAATTCTTATCCACAGTCTGACGTATTTTTTGCCGGTACGTTGTTACTGGGCAGCGGAAATCATATTACACGTAGGAAAGTGTTTGAAAAATTTTTACAGAGGAATATAGCCCTCGCCGTTCATACTCCATTGAGGCAGGAGAAAAGAAAGATTATCGCTGCAAAACAAGGCGCTTATATAGCAACTCATTGTATGAAAAAATGCGGTCTTGGAAATGTTATCCCCAAACTGCCGATACTAAGAGAGGCTGTCAAATGGAATTCATTTCCTGCAAAAGACCCACTACTGAGAAAGCTAAAACCATTCATACATCCTCCTCTTTACGGACTTGAAATGCTCAGGGCACTTTCTAAAGCTAAAATTGGATTGAATGTTCACATTGATGCTGCGGGCGAATATGCCGGTAACATGCGTTTATTTGAGGTTACCAGCGTAGGAAGCTGTCTTGTAACAGAACATAAAAAGAATATTCGGGATTTGTTTGAACCAGATAAAGAAATTATGACATATAAATCCGTTGATGAGTGCGTTGAAAAAATAAAATGGCTACTTGAACATCCGAAAGAGCGGGAAGACATTGCAAAAACCGGGCAGGCAAGGACGCTTAAAGAGCATACGTATAAAAAACGCGCGGAAGAGTTAAATGAAATTATTAAAGCAAACTTATGAAATATACTCACTTCAGTTCACTTTTTTCGAATAGAGAAGAGTTAGTTAGTGTAGATTGATGGGGGTTGACCTTTTATTAACCTGAAACCTGAAACTTGAAAACCTGTTTTCAAACCCGGATTATTCAAAAATTATTTTCACCGCAGAGACCGCAGAGAATACGGAGGAAAAAATAAATTGAAAAAGTTTATTCCAACATTTTAAAGCGAAAAAAATAACAATACCTTGTTATTGCTTTATCTCAGTGATTTCAGCGAACTCTGCGGTAAAATATATGAATTGTTCTGGTTATCAAGCATATACGTAGTGAAAATAAACGATTAGAATGAGGAAAATACTTGTAAAAGGGCTTGGAATGGATAATATTAATTTATCAATAAGTTTGTTGAGAATTTTGACTGCTCATAATTTTGATATGGGGAATATCGGGATAATATTCAAAAGCCGGCCAGGCAAGAACGGTTAAAGAGCATACGTATAAAAAAACGAGAGGAAGAGCTTGATGAAGTCATTAAAGCTGAGTTAGATAATTAATATATTTTTAGCAATTGTTTTGCTGACATTTAACAGTGAGCACAAATTGATAACAAAGTATAAAAAATTTATGAAAGATTTTATTCCGCCTGTTCTTTTGAGAGCTTTTTTGAGAAATAAAAAAAACAAGATGTTCAGTGGGGAATACTCTTCCTGGCGTGAAGCGCTCAAGCATTCGACAGGATATGATGATGAAATAATTTTAAAAAAAGTTAAATCTGCCCTTCTCAAGGTAAAAGAAGGTTCAGCAGTTTATGAACGTGATTCCGTGCTCTTCGAAGAGATTCAATATTCCTGGCCCCTTCTTGCGGGACTGATGTGGATAGCCAGCCATTCAGCAGGTGAACTGGACATCATTGATTATGGCGGTTCCCTTGGCAGTACATATTTTCAAAACAGACAATTTCTCAAAAGTCTTCAAAGACTTCACTGGAATATTGTTGAACAAAAGCATTATGTAGATACTGGCAAGAGCGATTTTGAAAATGACGAGTTGAAATTTTATTATGATCTGGAATCGTGCCTTAAAAAGAATACATCGAACACAATTTTATTTTCTAGTGTTCTCCAGTATCTTGAAAAACCCTATGAATTGTTAAAGAAAATTGACAAACTGGGATTTGAGTTTATACTTATTGATAGGACTCCATTCAGTAATAATCGTGAAGATAGACTATGTATTCAAAAAGTCCCACCTAAAATTTACGATGCAAGTTATCCGGCGTGGATATTTTCAATAGATAAATTCAAAAACTTTTTTAGGGATCATGAAATTGTCACTGAATTTTATAGTATCGACAACGAACCACTAAGTGATTTCGAATTAAAAGGTTTTATTATCAGGTTCAATAAATAAAGCAAATAGGACTCATGCTTAATTACCTAAAGCAGTATTACCTTAATCAGCAATTCTATCCAACATTTATTGGGCTTTTTATCAATCCCTTTTATATTGCCAGAAAAGGCCTTGTAAATGAAATTGCCTCCCTTTCTATGCACATATCCGGTCGAGTTCTTGATGTTGGCTGTGGTAATAAACCTTATGAGAAATTATTCAATTCAGACCAGTACATCGGGTTGGAGATTGACACACCCGAAAATCGTAGAAGCAAAAAAGCGGATATGTTTTATAACGGCATGCATATTCCCGCAGAGAATAAATATTTTGATGGAGTAGTTGCTTTTCAGGTTTTTGAACATGTCTTTAATCCTGAAGATTTTCTGATTGAATTGAGGCGTGTTCTGAAGCAGGGTGGAAAGCTTTTGATGACAATACCTTTTGTATGGGATGAACATGAACAGCCTCATGATTTTGCTCGATA
>JABHYP010000008.1 GCA_018656855.1 Candidatus Latescibacterota bacterium
ACTCTGGTTAGGCAGCCACCTTTTCATCAGGAGCAGGGAGGTATGGTTCAGCCGGCTGATCGGGGCGGTGCTGATTTTTTCGGCGCTAAGGCTGATGATGTGATGCTAAAAAATAATTTGCCTGAACCTCTGGCTTTACACTTTCCTGTCGTTTTTCTTTCACGTCTCATTTCCTTTATAACGTTTCTTGCAGGTTGCAGCTTAGATTTAACAGGTATACAAAGTTACGGAATCCGCTTGATTTATCATGAAATGTGAATATATTTCATATATTAAAATACTCAATAATAAAGGGCCAGACAAATAGCAGAATTGATATCAATCATTAAATAAAAGTTAGTAGGCTTAACAGATAAATTTCAGGACGATTGCACTTATGATACAATTACCATTTAAGGATTCAATATACAGAACCGATTCTGAAAAAATTTCCCCGTTTGTCAGAACCTTTCCCGGATTAACATTTTATAGCCGGTTTATTAATATAGTCTATAAATCAAGTGTGAAAGCAAAACAGAATCGATATGATGATGAAGAGTGGTGTCAGAGCAGTTTAAATGTCCTCCGAGCACTGGAAAACGTTGGGATATGTGTTGAAATTGCCGGAATTGACAATATTAAACAACTCGATACTCCGTGTGTAGTGATTGGCAATCACATGAGCGTCCTTGAGACAGTCATCCTTCCTGCCATTATTGTGCCATATCGGAGAATGACGTATATTGTCAAACAAAGTTTGCTTGAGTACCCTGTATTTAAACATATCATGCGCTCCAGGGATCCTATCGCTGTCAATCGGAAAAATCCCCGCCATGACCTGAAGGCCGTGTTGGAAGGAGGAATGGACAGACTAAAAAGAGGAATATCGGTTATCGTATTTCCGCAAACAACCCGGTCACATTCATTTGATTCCACAAAATTCAACACAATCGGTATAAAACTTGCCCAAAAAGCCGGCGTTCCCGTTATTCCCCTTGCGCTTTTAACCGATGCTTGGGGGACTGGGAAATATGTGAAAGATTTTGGGGGAATCGATTCATCGAAGAACGTACATTTTTCTTTCGGGGAGCCGATGCTGATTCAAAGCAGAGGTAGCGATGAACATCACGCAGTCATTCAGTTTATAAACAGAAATCTGCGGAAATGGAAGGATGAAAGATAACGTGATTAGTTGCCAATAATACTGATTTGGTTTTATTTGCCCACGAAGCACGCGCAAAAAAGCAAAGAAAGAAATAATGTTGTTTTTGTGGTTTTATACAGTATCATTTGCTGTATTTAGGTTATTATAGCAGTTCTGTATAAGCCCTGGCTGGTCTGAATGGGGAGCATCGTGATTGAAGCCGTCGTAGTCGAACCGATGACGGAGGAGTTCATCTTGTGGCGTTGTCTTCATGATGGGCCGCTTTCGCGCGACACTATCAACCAGTGGCCATCTGCAAGCACGTTGCCATTGATACGCTATCGCGACCGGAATACACCACTCTTGATGAAGCTCACTAGAACATATGGAGCTTGCGCCATCATAGCGCGTGATGCCGACCAGATCGTGGGGCAACTTCGTTTCTACCCCAAGGCCGTCTGCGACATGGAGGGTTCAGGTGGCCTTTGCCTTCAGCAAGATCATCCCTCAGGTCCTGCTGAAAATTTTGCCGACAGCGATTTTCCAGATCCGGCACACATAGAAAACAAGACACTCGCAGTTCACTGCCTGATGACAGGAAGCTCTCAACAGAAAGAGAATCCCTACAAGCGGAAAGGCATCGGCACTTGCATGGTCAGAGCCTTGATTGAGTGGGCCAAAGCAAACGGTTGGGAACGTATTGAGGCCGACTCATTTGAGGACATTCCCATCATCTACGAGATTACAGGGAGTGCCGGCCATACGTTCTGGGAGAAGATGGGATTCCACATCGCCGATCGACATCCACATCCGGATTTACAGAGCCGAGATCCGTTCGTTGTGACGCTCGAAGAGCAGGCAGAGGCCATCGGGATACCCCCCGAGAGGGCGAGAGATCGACTCATCATGCGTCTCGATCTGGCATGAACCGCTTACTTTCTCCTTTCCCTCCGTTTTTATTTTTTGCCTCAATACCGCTATCACATTTATTGCCGGTTGCAGCGGTTGATATGTTCGATCATTTGTTAAATAAACTCATGTTTTATCGAAATACTTCGTATAGGCGCTTTTCGGAGCGAGTTCAAGTTCGGTGGCGTGAGTCTTCCAGTAGTCATCCGTGTCAGGATGATTCTCCCAGTATTGGTAACACAAACCGTATCGGTCGGATGCAATCCTGCCTCCAAATAGAGTAATGATGTGGCTTAAACGCTTGTCGGTATCGACTCGTGCACCAGAACCCTCGTCTGTGTATTCCATAGAGATATCAATATAGGAAAAATGGCCCTTTTCAAGATCGAGCACCGCGATATCAGCTACAGAACCAACACTCAGGTTGCCTAATTCCGGCCGCTGAATCTGGCGGGCTGGATTCAAGGTCGAACAACGAATCACATCCTCAAGGGACATACCAGCCGCAAGAAGCTTTGACATGACATTGAGCATGTTGATAGCCATATCGTTGACACATCCGCTGTGAAGGTCCGTGCTGATGGAGTCCGGCAGGAAACCACTTTTCACCGCAGCAATAACGTTACGCCAACAGAAGCTGTTGGCACCATGGCCAATATCAAATTTTACTCCCCGTTCCTGTGCTTTGAAGCAATCCTCGTTAAAACTGCCGTCGTTCATAACAATGGGATGCTTGCGGCGGAAACAGTGGGTGTAAATCGTGCCTGAATGGGCCTTTTCCAGGAGAAATTCCCGTTGGGTCCGAGCCGGGACGCCGTCATGCTCTGGTTCTGGGTCATAATGATGTTGACAGGGAAGGCCTGCCCGCTGTCCTGCCTCTTCTATGGCATCCACTGAAGCCCATGGTGTATGGATGTCGTCATAAAGGGGAAGTCCGGCATCTTTCCGGTGCCAGTAAGCATACCGGACGCTCTTGAAGCCGACGATGTCCTCTGGATACTGTTTCGCCGTACGAACCGCCAGATCGATGTCGAACAACCTGGGATCGTTATTATTTGCATCCCCCATACCTTTGCGCGAGATATTAAGAAATGAAAATACCCTGACTCGGGACCTGTCGATAACAGTTTTGAGTACGTCGAAAGTATCAGCCCCAACGGTGCCGGCATCGCAAATAGTCGTTGTTCCCGCAGCAAAACAGTGATGGTCGGGTACAAGACTGATTGGGAGTAAGTGCGCATGAATATCGATGATTCCCGGGGTTACATACAGACCAGCCACATCAACCGTCCTCTTCCCATCAGAGGCAGGGATGTCCCGTGCTATCATGGCTATCTTTCCATCCGCAACCGCAACGTCCATGATACTGTTGATATTATTCGCAGGATCGATAACTGTACCACCCTTTAATAGAATATCGTATTTACCTCTCGGATTGATCAGTACCTCGTTACGATATCCATTCGAGGATTCAGGTCTCCTCTGCGTCCCACTTGAACATGAAACAGAAGACAATCCTCCTATAAAGGAACCGCCGACAATTGAATTTCCGATAAATGATCGACGCTTCATTGAGTACCTCCTATGATAAAAGTCTACTCCAAAATTGAAATAGATACATTTAAGTTGTTCTAATTAAGCCACTTGGAAAGTCTTCATAGACAATATTTTCTTTCATCGCCATATAGATGATTCACAATAGCTTTTTCGATGAAGCAATGATAGCTTTACCATAATCTGTTATTAAATTACTGTGGTATTCACGTAAAATCAAGGTGAATATATGTTGATGAAAAGTATGTAGTTTATGCGAGGGCGGATTGGAGCTTTAGGATTTTGCGTGTGAAGTTATCCACACCAGAATACCTGATATGCCCCCTTTCTAGCCTTGTGGCCATCTTACCCCCGGATGGGACAAGAAATCATCTTACTTACCTTATATGTGATAGTTGGGTGGTCATCCCCCTCTATAATTTTAGAGAGGGGGACCGAGGGTGTGAGGTATTCAATAAAAATACTTCTTTTTAAGCAGCTTAGATTAAACAGGTATACAAAGTAACAGAATCTGCTTGATTTCATCATGAAAAGATGTATATTTTTTAAATATTACAATACTAAATAATAATAAAGAACCGGACAACTATGGAAAAGGCGTGCGAAGTCCGGTTGACAATTTGTAAGAAATTATGTTTTGGTTGGGATTTTATCCAGCCTGTATAAGATTCCTGTTAAATTATTGATAATTAAAAGATAACAAATCAAAATAAATAATATTACACGTATTTTTCAGATTTTTCGTTGGGGTCTTATATGGCTCAAATAGCTGTATATATGTTATTAGCATAGTTCTGTATAAACCTTAGTAATACCAACATAGATAAAGGCCATAATGATAGAAGCATTAGCTAATTTTTTTAGCGCATTAAACAATAGAGAACTTGCTATTGCAATTTGGATAAGCATTGCGATCATTTTGGGTATTTCTCATCCGAAAATCAGAAGATCACTTTTTCAGTCAATAAAAGCCTTTTTCGCATGGAAACTATCGGTCTCATATACATTAATGTTCGCATACATTACAGTTATAGTTTTGGTGATGAACGGTATTGGCATGTGGAAAATTTCCCAATTACCCCTTACTCTTCTTTGGGTGGTGTGCGTTGCATTTGTAATGTTGTTTGGATTTTCAAAAGCAAATGACCAACATTTTTTTAAAAAGAGTATAACGGACAATATTAAGGGCCTTATGTTTCTCGAATTCCTTGTCAATCTGTACGTATTTAGCATATGGGTGGAATTGATTCTTGTTCCTGTTTTTGCACTTTTTGGAGGTATGCTTGCCATTGCCGAAACTGATACAAAGTATGAAACTGTTAAGAAATTATTAAATTTCATAATGGGCTCTATAGGATTATTCTTTATAAGCTTCGCCATATATATGGCGATAAAAGACTTTAGCCATTTTGCATCATTTGAAAACCTCGAAAATTTTTATATGCCAATAATTCTTACTGTGGGCTTCCTCCCGTTTGTATATTTTGCAGCGTTATATGCAGGATATGAAATGTTGTTTATTAGACTTGGCTTCTTTGTCCCTAACGTAACTGTCCTAAAATATGCAAAGTTCAAAACAATAATAGCTTTTAACGTTAATCTATGGCAATTGAATAAATGGTCAGAGCATGTCTATTCTTCATGGAGATTTAAGTCGAAAAATGAGGTAGATGAGGCAATTATTGTTTTTAAAAAGAATGAGCCACATGAAAAAAGAAAAAGGTATAAAGGTTCATTATTGAAAAATAATAACTCGAAAAACTTGACTCTAGTAGGTATACATGCTTCAATATTATCAATAATTTTAGCTTTTTTAGCAGCTTACGGACTATTTGTATTTGGCAATCTAGATGAATTAGAATATAGAGCATTTTCAGAATCATTAAAGATTAACAATGTTCATTTAATTTCAAAGTATCGATCACCTCGCTATAAATTTGTTCATCTATTGAATAAAGATTCAAAAAAACAATATTCATTAATTTTAGACAGAATTAAGGAAATAACAATTTCTGATTTAATGGATAGAATGTATAGTGATATAAAAGATGAAACCGAATTAAGTGAGATTGGAATCGAATTAGTATGTAATATGACAGTATTAGCAAATATATATCCGTTTGCTACGCGAATTTATTTTGATAAAGATGGAACTGTAAAAGATAGTGAGGTTGTTTCAAATATTCAATTTGATACATTGGATGAGATTAGACAATGGTTAGAGGATCTTGATAATGTCATTCTTAATATGAATTTTATTTTTATGACCAGAAAGTCTCGATTACAAGAATTATTTAAAAAAGCAGATGAAGAAGTACAAAAAAAATTTCCGCCAGATATAAATAAAATGTCACAATCTGATAAATATACATCAAGTGATATTGAAGATATGAAGAGATTGAAAAATTCTATTATTTCATTATTAGTTGATGATTTTTTTAAAGGTATTTATGAGGCACATAATATATTACTTTCATCAAAAAAAATAATTGAAGATTATGATTTGTATGATAAAAGACACATAAATAAATCAATATATTCATTTGGAATAATATTAGCATTTTTTACATTTGTAACCAGTGTTATTTCTCCTTTAATTTTTAAAAGTGTTCCAAAAATATTTACAATTTGGATTCCTGTTACATTTTATTTCATAATGATTCTTTATCTGATTATGGAAATATTATTCTTTTAATTTTTTAGGTATAACCAAGCAATCAACCCGACCAAAAACGCGTTGCTCCAATTTGATATTTTGTTAATCCGGTCACGCTTTTTGCTTTAGTCAAAATCACTGACCACTTTATTTTTGGCGGTTTATTACCATGCCGTTACGAGTAAATTTCTCAAAACCAACCTGAAATATATCTTAATAAAATAATATCGCCCAGACAATCTGCATCATTCACAAAATATCTCAACCGACCCTTCTCAAAACCTTACCCACACTCCGCTGATCCTTCAACCCAATTCCGCTCACAGCTTATCCTCTACCAGCCCGGTGATTACAAGCTCACCGTGCTTGACCCCGCGCATGCTTGTCAGGCTGTCGGCAAACGAACGTATTCTGTTCCCCGGGCCCTTGACAATGACAACCTCCAGGCATGAGTCGTGGGTGAGATGGACATGAGAGCTTGAAACCACGAGGTCATGGTGGTCGTGCGCTATACCTGTCAGCTTGTCGCCGGTTTCACTGGTGTGGTGGTCGTAAATAAGCGTAATGGTACCGATTGACTCGGTCGAATC
>JABHYP010000180.1 GCA_018656855.1 Candidatus Latescibacterota bacterium
CGAACCGAAATGTACATATACACGCCCAGCTTCAATGACCGGTGAAGGTGTAGCATAACTGTTCAAAGGATGTTTTCTTTGTGGATTTTCAACCTCATACAGCAGCTTATCGTGTATGATCTTCCCGGATTCAAAATCTACACAAACAGCATAAAGTTTATGACCTTCTTCTGTTGCGGTCGTTACCCAGATTTGATTTTCCCATACTACTGGCGTGGAAAATCCCAGATCATGAATCGCTGTCTTCCATTTGATGTTTTTAGACTCACTCCATTCGACTGGAAGTTCCCTGGCATCGGAAATCCCGTCATTTTTCGGACCGCGGAAAGATGGCCAGTTATCACCGGCATATGCGACCTGGCTTATCACTATTATTAGAAAAATTCCGCAATAAAATGCATTCCATTTACTTTTTATCATCATAAGATACCTGTTCCTTTCAAACCGGCAACGATGTTGATGATCGGACGCTTGATGAACTATTCCGTACAGTGTGAGACGAAGCACGAGGCATCAGCCTTATTGATACTCTAAAACGGATTCTCACCTTGGTAGCTGATGCAATCCGCCCTGTTGATCTTATCTCAAAACAATACATTCAAAATCTTAGTAACCGACATTCCCCATATCAAATTCATGATGGCTAATAACTCTGAATTATTCTTCCAACGAGTTCAAATTATGATAATTATACAATTGAAACAAGGATTATTCCTGCGAAAGAGTCGAATATGTAACATGTATTGACTTCATCATAAGTGGCGCATAACAGTCAAATAGGCTTCGATAAATGCCCCAGGTGAATTTTCTCTCTACGGTGCACATTTTCCTTTCTCAGATGAAATATTCTCTCAAAGGGCGTCCACATCGGGCGTCTTTTTTATTTCATTCTACTACCATATAGCCTCACTGTTCAACTTCACCTTGACTTTCTCGGTTATTCAGATAAATTGAAGTAGGATGTGAGAGTGGATTTGCTTAAAAAATCAGTATATAAGTCATATTTGATTTTACTATGGAGTATATCGGTTAATATTGTATTATGATAAGTAAAGAACGACAAATTGATGATTTTAATAATTTTGGCAATATGTATTTTGTATGGCAATATTTTGCTGAAAATCTTTTGTTATCAAGTAAATATTTATACGATGAGCACTTTAAAGTTGATCATAACATAATTAAAGAGGGAGAAACTCCATCGGGGGGAAGGTTTGAGGTTATTGGGAGTAATTAAAATGCTCCGTGCTATGGCATTCATATTACCGTTAATTTCATATTGAATAAAAAGTTACAAGGAATGAATAAAACAATCAATTGTAAGGGAGTATTATATGACAACCACAAAAAAAGACATTGCTAACAAAGTCGCTAAAGATCTGAACTGTAGTAATACAATAGCTTATGAAATGACCGATAGCCTATTTGTTACAATGCGAGAAAACCTTATAAACGGTGACAGAATTGAAATTCGCGGTTTCGGAGTTTTTCAGGTAAAAAACACAAAAGCCAAACCATCTGCTCGTAATCCACGTACCGGTGAGATAGTCTACGTTCCCGCCAGACGAAAAACTCATTTCAAACCGGGTAAATTATTAAAAGAAGGACTGCACAAGACGTTAGACAAATAACGGTGATAATAGAATATTATTCTTGATGAAATTTCTCACACTATACCCACACCGTTCAGCTAAAACACCCTTCTGAGGGGTAAAATACAGTCTAAAAATCGATTATCTCATGCTTGGTGTACAAAATACTGTCCGAACGATTATACGAGGTTTTAGAGGCTAAAAACACGCTGGGGACAACCAATATAATACTACGACTTTTAACTCACATCGTTGAGGTGTTGAGCAAGTAACTGCTGATATGCCAATCGGACTCAATTTCTTCACCTCTCAACAATGATAGTCCAAAACTAGGTGCCTTGACTAACTTAAGAAATGGCACAAAAGATGGGGACAGGTCACTCACCAGTGAGTTTTAAGCGCTTATTTTCAATAATTCAAATCTTGTGACACTGTTCATTTTCGCTTCGACCTGTTACCTGGAGTACATGTTCTTCGGAAAGCCCGTTGGAATCCTTCGTCGTCATTGGGCGATACTAGAATTGAACTAGTGACTTCCTGCATGTCAAGCATGATGTCTAAAAATTCATAAGTTATTAATTTACAACATAATCAGCGTAACCATATGCATTTCCACCATTTACATTATTCCCAATATTCACATCATTCACATTATCAAACTTTTTATTCCAGGGTTCATAGAGAAATTAGTAACAAATCGTCTGGAAAATAGTAACAAACATATATTTACGATACACTGATATTGTCAATGATTTGTCTCTTTCATTTCAACCTTACTAATATGTACTCTACCCCTTTTTCTTTAGCATAATGCTTGATTGACTTCTCAGGAATATCAAATCCTTTTTCCACTGCCAGTGCTACAATTTCATGAATACGTTTCTTTTGTCCTGTCACCTTAATATCTTTTCCATTAATTGTAGTTTTTTTATTATTCCCAATTATGAGTATGAGTTTACCTTCAGATACTTGCGATCCTAAAAGTGCGTGGCACTTGA
The DNA here is from genome assembly GCA_018656855.1 of Candidatus Latescibacterota bacterium. Lineage (GTDB taxonomy): Bacteria > Latescibacterota > Latescibacteria > Latescibacterales > Latescibacteraceae > JABHYP01. The sequence continues at coordinate 2,591 of JABHYP010000180.1, forward strand.
TTGATGATCCTCGAAGTGAAATAAGCTGGTTATATGAAACATCATTTGACATTTGAAATTCCGTTAAAAAGAAGTCGAAATATTATCAAGAATAATATTATATTATCACCGTCATTTGTCTAATGGCTTGTGGAGCTCATCTTTAATCAATTTGCCCGGTTTGAAATGAGTCTTGCGCCGTGCGGGAACATAGATAATCTCACCGGTTCGTGGATTACGGGCAGCAGATCTTGGTTTTGTATTTTTAACCTGAAAAGCCCCGAAACCACGAATTTCAATTCTGTCGCCGTTTATGAGGCTGTTTCGCATAGCGATGAAAATGCTGTCCACCATTTTGAAAGCAAGACTCTTTTTACAGCCGGTTTCCTTTGCAACCTGCATGGCAAGGACTTTTTGTGTGGTTGTCATCCAATACTCCCTTACAATTGATTGTTGTACTCATTCTCTGTAACCTTTTATTCAATATGAAATTAATGGTAATATGATTGTATGTCAATTAAGGAATAGTTTTATTTAAAACCAATTCGTTAATTTGCCCCCGTATATTGTTCTATCAGGTTGAACGTTTTGTCTTGAATTGTATCTCAGATTATTATTAACCTCTCAAATTCACCGATATGGCCTTTAAAAATAGCGCACACACACCATATTGGTCATGTCAGGATTAAAGCGTCTCAGAGGGCGTAAAACGCGATCTCGGCATTGTGGAAGTGGCGGCGGAGTTACTTTTGTGGTGGTGGACAGGTGAAGATGGAGTTGAATGAGAGACTCCGAGAATAGCTGGTGAAATGTACCGACAATATTAATAATTTCAGTTTATGATGCTATTGTGATATTTAATTGAAAGTGATTATTATTTGTAGCTTGGAGACTGTTACAAAAAATAGATGAGTACTCCAAAAAAAGTAAGACGATAATCTCTGAGAGAGTACTTCCATAATTTTGATATCGGATATATTGGTTATACATTATTTTGAAATATTCTTTATTTTTTATATAAATATTTAAACTTTTCCTGTTGTTCATTTGTCTAATAAAGTGAATTTTCAAATTCAGGGAAGGATATAATGACAGTGCGTTATATTTATAAGTGGATGTTGAGATCTTTAAAGGATCGACGTATAAAATTTGCTGCAATAGGGGCTTTAGCTCTTCTCGTGCTTTTCATTTTCATGGCATACAGCGTTTCTCCTGTTGATGAAAGAAAATGGGCTGAGGTACAGAGAGGTGAATTCATCGTTGATATCTTGGAAAGCGGACAAATTAATTCCTCTAATTCAGTTTTAATAAATGCCCCTATGGAATGGCGTATGGAACTACAGATAACCGACATGGTGGCGGAGGGTACTAATGTTGCTAAGGGCGATTTTCTCGTGAAGTTCGATACGAGCACGTTACTTGAGCAGCTTGAATCTCAGAAAGATAATCTTGACCAAACAGTACTCGATTTAAAGCGTGTGGAAAAAGAACAATCTTTCCGTATGTCAGAACTTGAATCCAACCTTCAAATGTCAGTGTATTCGAGGGAAGCATCCAGCATGCAGCTTGAACAGTTAAAGTTTGAATCGGAAATCCGCAAGGAAGAAGCCAGATTAAGCTATCAAATAGCTTTGTTAAGCTATGATGAAACTGAGAAAAGGATAGAAACCAAAAAAATAGATGATGCAATACAACATCGAAAAGCAACACTCAATGTCGAACAAACACAGACGCGAATAAAAGAAATTGAAGATAAAATTGATGGGCTAGAAATATATTCCCCGGTTTCAGGTATGGTTGTTTACCAGGAAATCGGCGGTCAGGATTCGCCTCTACACAAAGTGATGCTCGGTGATAAACCATTTCCGGGTCAGGCGGTGATAAGCATTCCCGATCTAACTAAAATTGAATTTGTTACCCTGGTAAACGAAATCGATATAGCACAGGTAAAACCAGGACAAAAAGCTGTTTTAAGGCTTGATGCCTATGAAGATACCGAGTTTTACGGTAAAGTAACTAATGTTGCACAGCTTGTTGAAAATAAAATAGAGACATGGACATGGAGAATTAATACTGCTCAGGAACCTTTAGATGAAGTTCCTACATTCGAGGTCAGGATAATGTTTGATGGGGCCGATCCGAAACTTAGACCCGGCATGACTGCTCAGGCAAGAATTATTATAGATGAATTTTCAGATGTTTTATATGTGCCTATTGGTACTGTATTTGAAAATGCGGAAGGTTCGCCAATAGTTTTTGCCCGTCAGAGATTCCCTAACCCGGTGCCGGTTGAAACGGGCAAGAGAAATGAGAGGTTCATTATTGTAAACACCGGGGTGAGTGAAGGCGACCAGATTTGCTGGATACCGCCCGATCAAAATGTTAATCCCTGTACCCCTTCAGTAACTATGATACAAAAGAAGTAGAACCTC
>JABHYP010000181.1 GCA_018656855.1 Candidatus Latescibacterota bacterium
AGAATATCGAAAACAGGTTTCATCTCATCGAAGAGGTCTTCCGGCCCGCCCACCATGATAGCAAGCTGACCGCTGATGGCATTAGGCTCACCGCCGCTTACCGGTGCATCGAGTGCGCGTGCTCCTTTTTCTTCGAGCGCGGATGCTATCTTTTTTGTCACCGTGGGGGAAATACTGCTCATGTCTATAAGCGCGGTTTCTGATGTCGCGGCTTCGATGATACCGTCTTTGCCCAGTACGACTTCCTCAACCTCGGGACCGTCTGGGAGCATGGTAATGATCCTTGACACATTTCTCGCAATTTCAGCGGGTGTTTCAGCCGTTTTTGCTCCAAGATCGGCAAGTTCCTTAAGTGGAGCGGAATTGATATCGCTCACTACAAGGCTGTAACCTGCCTTGATCAAATTTTTCGCCATGGGTTTTCCCATTATACCCAGCCCAATAAATCCGAGCGTTTTCTCCATTGTTTTCTCCATTTCAATAGTGTTATGTGTTTATTCGATTAAATGCTTATTAAGTTAAAACAGCTTTTTCCTCCTCCCTGCTCCCCGAACTCACCCCCTAACCCCTCTCTTGCCCTGCAATAGAGGGGAGATGGCTGTGTGGTCATCCCCTCTCTAATATTAGAGAGGGGACCGAGGGGTGAGTTATGAAAAAACAAACATATACGAAGTATATTTTAGATATTTATTCTTAATATTTGTTGTTTTACATAATAAGTAAAAGCGGTAAAATCAATATCCCCTACTTTATCCTTTAACCTTTTCGACTGAAAGCACCTTTCTTGTTGTGCCTTTGATAGTTTTAATTTCCTTCATATCAGGATTCATAATAACCTCGTAAGACTTGCCCCCAAGATTAATATGTAATCCGAGAGCGCCATCAACATTTTTCCCGTTCTCATCCTGCACTGTGAACCGCTCAAATCCGGAAAGCTTTGATTTTCCGCGGTGCGGTTCAAACAGAACGACAAAATCAGCGTTACGGGCTTTACGGCTCATGAGCAGGAATTCCTTTTCGGGTGTGCGGTACTGGCGCGACCACTCAAAACCGTGTATTGCTTCTAACGGAGCGTCATTAAGCACTCTCATCGCGAGATTGAGATTCCCTTTTATATTCTCATCCTTGATAGCCCAGTCAGCGCCGAAATCCTTATCTGTTGTCGCCGAATGGAAATTCTGCACCATTTCATAGCCGTCGGTATCGCCAAGAGGTTCCGTGCGCGGCTTCATGTCGAGAGAAATGCCCTCGAGGCCGTTTGATTTATCGGGAACGCCGTGAAACCACCGGTCGTAAACATGTTCCTCATCCGAACGGAGCATGTCCAGAACAAGATATGCACCGTCGAGGACGCTTACCGCCCGCCAGATCTCTACGCCCGGATACATGCGGTCATTATAAGCCACAGTCGATGAAGCTTCTTTCCCCTCATCGAAAAATATCTGCTTAGAAGCGTGGGGCATGTAATGATCCTTGATGTAATCCTTCATGCCGGATTGGTTGCGACGGTCTACCACAATGGTTGAGTGCGATGCCGACTGTATCTGCCAGTCATGGGGCAGGTCGGTTGAACCCCAGTGAAAGTGCCCCGGGTAGCTCTGGCACGTATACCCGTTGAAATAAAGTCCGAGTGAAAGTACGCTGAATTCTCCTCGGTTATCCGGCATACTCCATTTGAATTCCGCTGCAATCGTATCCTCTTTCCAGGGTCTGCGGAGTATGGTTACTCCCGAATTGGGGAAATTTACCGAGTGAAGGTTTGAAATATCTGCCGGTTTACCCTTGAATGGAGGCGGTTCGCCGTGAATGAGCGACGGCTTTGTTTCCACCCGGTAGAGAGGATCGGGATAGTGCTTTGCTGCTATGGGAAAAATGGAATTCAGCCGTCCGGGAGACATCGGCACATTCCACCAGTAGGAGCCGTCAATGTAACGTTTCAGTTCATGGTCGAAAGTGTTTAATCCTACGCGGTAGAGCTGTTCCGCCATGTCGAAGAATTTTGAGCAGAACAACTGGGCGTATCCGTGACCGTGACCGATGCCGTCGGCAGTTGCACTAACCCGTCTCAAGCTGTAGTACCCGAAGGGACTTGCAGTAGCAAAGGCGATGAGAGGCGCATGTTTGCATGACAATCCTACGGCAAGTGCTG
>JABHYP010000182.1 GCA_018656855.1 Candidatus Latescibacterota bacterium
AAGTCTGACCGTTCCCTGTTCCATCATATCTACTGTTTTAAGCGACAGCTCTGCGCCGATGACTTTCATTCGCTCCGCAAGTTCACCAGCAGTTTCATCCGGCCCTATCGACACACGGGTATTCAAAACAATATCGCCGGTATCGACTTTCTCCTCAATGAAAAACGTGGTGAGTCCTGTCATATCATCACCGTTTATGATCGTCCAGTTGATAGGCGCCGCACCGCGGTAGTCCGGAAGCAATGATGCGTGAAGGTTCACCGTTCCTTTCGGAGGTATTGTAAACACCTCTTTCGGGAGAATCCTGAAAGCTGCAACGAAAAACAGATCGGCATCAAATTCCTTCAGGTTCCTAATAAAATCCGGTTCGGTAAGCGCCTCCGGCTCCAGAACAGGAATTCCCATATCTCTTGCGGCCATCTTCACAGAGGTAGGCAGCATTTTGCGGCCCCGTCCCCTGCAGGCATCACACCTGGTCACCACCGCCGCGACATCATGGCGCTCATTAAACGCACGAAGCGCGGGAATCCCGAATTCCGTTGTACCCATGAAGACAATTCGCATCACTCAATCACACCTTCCTTCGCGAGTATCCGCAGCTTTTTATCGAGCATTGCGCGTTTAACGGAGCTGAGCCTGTCAACAAAGAGAATGCCATCGAGATGATCCGTTTCATGCTGGATAACGCGGGACAGGAATGTATCCGTTTCGAGTTCCTTTACATCGCCGTTCAAATCCTGGTACCTGACATGGATTTTCTTCGGTCTCACAATATCTTCGAATATGCCCGGAAAGGAGAGACATCCTTCCTCGATGACTTCCTCGTCCCCGGTTTCAAGAATTTCCGGGTTAACCAGTGTAAGAACGTTATCGAATTCCTTGCCGAACGTCAGGTCTATTATCTCAACTCTGCGAGAAACTCCTATCTGCGGCGCGGCAAGGGCAATGCCGCTTTCGTTTGCGAACATTGTCTCTGTCATACAATTAGCCAGGTCTTCAAGGTTTCCGTCAAACTCGGTAACTTCCTCTGCCTTCTTTCGCAAAACCGGGTCGCCGTAAATACGGATTCTCTCTATTTCGTCGCTCATTTTTTCTCTATCCCTTTTCATCCTCTTTGCCAGTATTCTTTTGAATTACTCGCGCTATACTCGAGCGGAGTATATCAAGTTTTGTGTTGTCACCAACTTTGATTACAACGATATCCTCGCCGTTTTCGCCGTCCTTTTTTCCCTTGATATTGACAATTGTACCACAGATTCCGCCAATGGTTACAACCCGGCTCCCCTTTGCTATGGAATCGAGCATTTCCTCAGTTTCCTTCTTTTTTTTCTGCTGTGGCCGGATGATAAAGAAGAAAAATACCGCGAAAATAGCAAGAAGCATCGGCCAGAAAGGTGCGGGGGCGCGTGCAGCTTTCTCGGCACCCTGGGCAAAAGCAGTCGAAATCAGCTCAAAGTTCATTGATCGTATCCTCTTTTCTGTAACGGCGTAGGAATTCCAACCGCCACTTTACAAACCGGTTATCGATTATCGCCCTGCGCATCTCGCGCATGGTCTCCAGATAAAAACAGATGCTGTGCAGTGTCGCAAGCCTCGGAGCAAGTATCTCACCGCACTGAAAAAGATGTCTTATGTAAGCTCTTGTGTAATGTCTGCAGGCCGGACACGCACATTCCGGGTCAATCGGGCCGAAGTCTCTGGCCTGGTAAGCGTTCTTCAGAACAACCTTCCCGTCGCGAGAAAACACAGTGCCGTTGCGAGCATTCCGTGTCGGCATCACGCAGTCGAACATGTCAACTCCGAGAGAAACCCCTTCCACAATGTCATCAGGAAAACCGACACCCATGAGATACCGCGGTTTATTCTCCGGCAGGACAGCATTGGTGACTTCGACCATCTCAAACAAGTGCTTCTTGGGCTCGCCTACTGCAAGGCCTCCGATTGCATATCCCCAAAAGTCCATCTCAACAAGCCGGCGTGCGAAATGCTCACGCAAGTTGGGATAGATGCTTCCCTGGCATATTCCGAACAGGACACAGGAGCTGTCACCCAGTTTTTCATGGGTCTCACGCGCTCGTCCGGCCCATTCCTCTGTCAATCTGCACGAACGCTCCACGTACTCTGGTGTGGCCGGATACGGTATGCACTCGTCAAGCGGCATGATAATGTCTGCGCCGAGGTCGTGTTCAATCTCTATGACGCTTTCAGGCGTAAAAAGATGCGTAGAACCGTCAAGATGAGAACGAAACTCGACTCCCTCATCGGTTATCTTTCTAAGATCGCTGAGACTGAATACCTGGAATCCCCCTGAATCGGTCAGTATCGAGCTGTTCCACCCCATGAAACCGTGCAGGCCGCCGGCTTCGCGTATCAGTTTCGGGCCGGGCCGAAGATACAGGTGGTAGGTATTGCCGAGAATGATGCGGGCGTCGAACTCCTCAAGTTCCTGCTGCGACATTGTTTTAACCGTCGCCTGCGTTCCCACAGGCATAAAAACCGGGGTTTCTATCTCCGAATGTGGTGTCCTTAGAATACCAGCCCGCGCTCCGGTTTCCGGGCAGGTACGGACAACCTCGAACGAGAAACCCTGCGTTATGTCGTCAGCCATATATTTAAAATACCCTGAATTTCAAGTTTTGCATTTCGGATTATCCATTTGAAATTTGCACCCCGGAAACAGAACATTTACTTAAAATAACAATATGAAGAAAAAGGAGCAATGGAAATGTTAATTGAGTAAGTGAAAAGGGATAAGGCGCAAGGCAGAAGTAAAAAGGGGAAAAGCAGAAGGGAAAAATAATGAATACTCAATTCCCAATTTTCAATGCTCAATTATGAAATATGACAACAGACAATTGACCACGAACTATCCTGGAACTTGAAACTATTTACAGCCTAAATAGGATTTGAAAATAAAAAATAAAGGGCGCAGGTATCCATTCGGGTGATATTCTGATTGTCGACCGTGCTGTTGAACCGATTAATAACTGTGTAGTGATAGCCAGATTAGATGAAGAATTCATTGTAAAGCGGATTAGAATGAATGGCGATAGATTGTCCCTTATACCTGAGAATGACGAATACGAGCCAATAGAGATTCGGGATGAGATGAGCTTTGAAGTTTGGGGAGTAGTTATTTACTCGCTTCATTCTCTTTGAGTCACACAACAAACTACCGTCCTGCTCATAAATTCCCTCAGAAGCCACGATAAAGCCCCTCATGGCTATGTTTGTGATGTTATATGACACTGAAAATGAGAATCAGTGAACCGAATAAAAACATGGGTATGCCAAGAGGCATGAAGACGACCGTAGCTGTAAAGATCAAGCCGATAACCACAAAAAAGAGCCCGATAGACGCTGCCACAATTCTACCGACAGTGCTGATTATAAACAGTATTACAGCAAATAAGGCCTTAACCGGCCATAATAGTACAGACATTAATAGCTCCTTCGTGTCAGGTTTACGGTTTTATTGACAATGGATCTTGTGTCATCCGGTCAATTATCCATGTTGAGCTTGAGAAAGCCGGAGAAATTCTCGAACTGCCCTTTGAACTTCAGGCTGTCGCTGGCAATTTTTCCTGTGAAATCCATGCTGGATGGGCTTGTTTCAATATGAATCAGACCATCATCGAAGGATATTTCTTCAATGACCTGATACCGGATGCCTCTGTATGGGAAGCTGATATAGGCCTTGAATTCACCGTCCGTTTCCCTGAACAGGTCGACGACGAATGTTGTTTTGCCCCAGTCTTTCAGAGCGATTTTACCTTTGCACGATCCCATGCTGTTACCGTGAGGCCTGAAAAAAGGCCGTGCCGCGCAACCGGCGCTGACCTCAAACACGAGAACAACGAGAACTATGCATACTGCAAGCTTGCGGGATATATTTTTCATAACCGCCCTCAATGAATTGTAATCTGCTTTGAAAACCATCCTTCGTAAAGTAAGACTGCACCCTTCCTCGATTTGTTCAAACTTTTTAAAAAAAATACAGGACAGGGAAAAATCCCGGATTATATCATCACCATCTTCCACCAGCTACACCTGTACCGCAGAAT
>JABHYP010000183.1 GCA_018656855.1 Candidatus Latescibacterota bacterium
CCATCAAACGTGTCCGACAGCTCAGAAACGCTATCCGTACTGAATCAAGACATCCGGATTTTGATCCCATTGAGTGCAAAATTTGGGAGACACAGTCTATAAATCATGCGTACGCAAAAACCTAACCGGAAATTACTGATTTCAGATTACAAATTATAAAACATTTTTTATGAGCGGCAAACAGAAATCCTTGATTTCATAACATTAAATACTATTATTTAAGTGTATATTAAAAATTCATACATAATTTTACCGGGAGAAAATGAAATGCACACTAACAGAATTGTGAAACTCATCGTATTAATCCTTTTCTTATTCCCGCTAAATTCTCACCGTTCGCTTGCAGTTAAAGGCCTTGAGGGCAGAAAACAGCTTGTTCTCGAAGGAAATACTGCCATAGTACAAGTGGATTTGGCAGGAGGATCTATTGTAGACTTTCACCTGGTCGGACAGGAACTTAATCCCCTCAACTGGAATTATCCGGGAAAAGGCGACCTTGAACCGCGTACCATTGGACATTTTATATGCTTTGACCGTTGGGGGCAGCCATCGCCGCAGGAGCAAAAAAACGGAATGCCGTTTCATGGGGAAGCGGCACAAGTGGAATGGTCGGCGCTCTCTCAGCCGTCGAATAAAGGCGGGATAGTAAGTGCAGAAATGTCATGTAAACTCCCGATAGGCGGATTGAGTTTGACACGAACCATGAAACTTAGCGGTGATTCTCCCGTTCTCGTTGTGCGTGAGGAAATTACTAATATGAATAAACTCGGAAGACTCTATAATATTGTCCAGCATCCCTCGATAGCGCCGCCTTTTCTCGATGAATCGGTCATAGTTGACTGCAATGCACATAAAGGTTTTATGCAGTCAAGCCCCATGCCCGCTCCTGAGGAACCGGTAATATACTGGCCCATGATTGTTTATAACGGGGAATTTGTTGATTTAAGCCGTCTTGCCGATGATCATCTACCCGGCGTGACATCGTTTGTTTTCAGTGAAGGGGAAGATTACGGCTGGGTGACCGCATGTAATCCAGATAAAGGGCTTTTAATAGGGTATATTTGGGGTTTAAACGAGTATCCCTGGCTAAATATCTGGCGTAATGTAAATGATGGAAAACCAGCCGCACGCGGCCTTGAATTCGGTACCACAGGCCTGCATAAACCGTTTTTCGATCTTGTTGCAAAAAGAACAATATTTGACAAGCCTCTTTATGAATATATAGATGCGGGTGAAACTGTAATAAAATCATACGTGGCGTTTCTTTCAGTAATCCCTGCTGATTATCAGGGGGTAGGAGATATTGACTACATGAAAGGAACAATTGTGCTGAAAGAAAAAGGCGAAAACCGCGACAGGGACATTACGCTGAAATATAAACTGCCATAAGAAAAGCTTCAGGTTTTTATGCAAAATTGATGCTCAACTATGAAATATGGCAACTGACTAAGCACGAAAATATAAAAAAGCAAAATTTCATTAATCATGTATGCCGATGAAATCGTTTATAACTTCCTGCTCATCGCCGATAGTAATTTTGAGTGATATAGGAGAAAAAGTATAGAATTCTTTATATATTTTAAGGGTATAAGATCCCTTTTCTATATTATTAAAAAAATAATATCCGCTCAAATCAGAATAAGAATACCATTGGATAAGAGTATTATTCCATGCCGAGCCGTTATTTTTTAAAGTTACCACGGCATTAATAATACTTATACCTGATTCTTCAATTATCCTGCCGGTTACGGTACAGCCTTCACCGCTTTCACTTTCGAGAGAGCAGAAGTAATTAATATCTGTGATTTTCGAGTTATAAATAGAAACAGATCTCTCTTCAGGAGAAAAGGTGTAGCCAGGCTTCGCCGGGGTCATAATGTATTTCCCATTTGAAAGATTGGCTAATAAATAATAACCCCGGTCATCTGTCGTCGCAGAAACATTTGAGCCTGGAAACGATAAGCTTACATCAGCAACACCTTTTAAATCAAAATCAAGAATCCTGCCGGATATTGAGTAGATCGGTTCACCTCCGGATATATACCCCGTACAGTCTTCAATGATAAGATTTTCATCCTGGACAATAAAGTTCAGCATTGCAAAGGGGAAAAGATAATAAGGAGTTTCTATAGCTAAAGCATAAATATTATTCGGAAGATTATCAAAAGTATAATACCCTTCGGAATCAGTTGTAACACTCAGGTCTGTATCCGGAATAACAACATTGACGTTCTCAATACCGTTTCCGTCAACATCAACAATCTTGCCTGTAACTGTATAAGCATCACCAATGTAAACATTTGTATCTTCATACAATGGTTCTTCATCTTCACTTGCCACTAATATAAATGTAACACAACCTGCTGAAAATATCATAAACATTGAAAATATGAAAAGAGAGAGTTTTTTCATTATATTCGCCAATTAAAATATTTTTGAAAATTATACTATAACTATTACACTTTAATATATAATATACTAAAAGCCGGTCAAGGAGTTTTCAACCAGTTGTACTTTTCATGTAATGAAGTATTTTCATAAGAGAATTTACGTTGCCTTGTTTAGAGATTAAAGATATTTTTCAGATGAATTATGTTAGGGAACAGAATAATTACTCATAATATTTCGGAGGATAGCGCTATGAGCAAGAGAAAGTCAGTAATATTTCTTGTTATGATAATGGCTGTAATCATAGTGACGATACTTTTAACTGCAGGCTGCGGAAAACAAGAAAAAGCTTCCGAAAGCAGCCAGCATAAAGCAGTTTCTTCTAAAACTCTGGAATCACACGCGAAAAAAGAATGGAAGCACCTCACTGAGGA
>JABHYP010000184.1 GCA_018656855.1 Candidatus Latescibacterota bacterium
TGCATGCGGGGACCGAACGCAGCCGGCCTGCTTCTGGGACGGAAGGATCTTGTACAGGCAGCTGTTAATTGTATTTCTCCGAACATGGGCCTGGGACGCCCGATGAAGGTTGGGAAAGAAGAAATAATAGGTTGTCTAACTGCCATGGATATGTGGATAAACGGTCGTGACCATGATGCCGAATGGAAAGAGTGGGAACGGTGGCTTGAGGTCATCAGGGAAAAGATAGTGAAGGTGTCCACTGTAAAAGCGGAAATTATCCCGCCGGGAAGGCGCTGCAACTATACCCCGACTCTTACAATTACCTGGGATCAGAATACGATTAAACTGACAGATGAGGAACTCAGGAAGCGCATGTGGGACGGTGAACCGTGCATTGATATTTGTTACAGGCTTGGTGACTCTTTCCGATCCAGGGGAACAGCTGTAAATCCCTACATGATGAAACCCGGCGAAGAGGTGATTGTTGGAGACAAACTATACGAGATCTTTTCGCAGAATATATCTTAATATTAATGAAATAGTAGAAAAAGACAGAACAAACATTGAGGAGGTGAAACAGTAAATTTAAAAAAGACAGACAAATAACTTTTTACATTGTATTTATTATATTTACTTAATTTTTTATAATAGGAGATGTTATGAGAGTAAAACACTGTGTAGCAGTTTGTGCACTGTTCTGTTTCGTTTTACTGCTGGTTGTTATAGAATCAGCCGAAGCCCAGGTCGGATTATTCTCGAAAGAGGACATGATTAAATATTCGCCTCTCTGGAAAGGAGAGCGTTTCCCGGACGGTCGCCCGAAAGTGGCGGATGATATTTTGAAACGCATAGAAAATGTGGCCATCGAGGAAGCATGGGCTGTTTTGCAGAGGCACGGATTCAAGCACCAGTTCGAGGGTAACTGGGTTGTCACCGAAGATAATCCCGTGCTTGTCGGCAGAGCTGTTACCGCATTTTATCACCCGCTCAGGCCTGATGTTTATGATATCATTCTTGATCAGGGAAAGAAGGATGGCCGTATCGGAAACCCAAATTCCTGGATTATCGATACACTTAACAAGGGCGATGTTATTGTTGTCGATATGTACGGCAAAGTCATTGGCGGAACCTTTCTCGGTGATAATCTTGCCAATGCTATCTATGTTAAATCCGGAGGAACGGGTGTAGTTATAAACGGCGGCGCCCGCGATATAGAGGGAGTTGTTAAAATTCCCGACTTCCCCATTTTTAACCGCGGCTGGGATCCCTCTTTTCTTACGGACATGATGCTTATGGGTATCAACACGCCGGTTATGATCGGCAGGGCGGCAGTAATGCCGGGAGATATCGTTCTGGGCAAGCGCGAGGGAGTAATTTTCATTCCTGCACATCTTGCACAGGAAGTTGTCGAGACCTCAGAACTGGTAAGAGTCCGTGATGAGTTCGGTCAGGGGCGTCTCCGTGCGGGAGTCTATACTCCAGGCCAGATCGACAATAAGTGGACAGATGAAATTGAAAAAGACTTTTCACAGTGGCTCAAGGCAAAAGGCGGCGAACTGACGGATTACCAGCGCGAAAAATTGCTCAAGGGCCGTACATGGTAAGTGGAAGATAAACTTATAAAAATAATGTTTATTTTCTTTTGTATAGGCAACCTTAAGCTATATAAATGACTTCAAGATACATATAAAAAGGAGTAAAGGCACAGAGAGGCGGATTTTTAAGAAATTTGCAACAACTTTGCACCTCTGTGCCGTTATCATTTTATTACTCAACATAATGCAGAAAAAGAAGATTAGTACATTTGTTTCACCTCTTTTTAAAGATTGGAGTGGTTTGTTATGGATAAGAAAATTTTGAAAAAAGGAGATTCAGAATTCACGGGACGTATTACCCGGCGTGACCTCCTGAAGGGAACGGGACTTGCGGCGCTAACCGGAAGCCTGGCAGGCTGCGGCCAAACCAGTGGGCAAGCGGAATATACGCCGAAGATTCCGATACCGACGTACGAATCTATCGGAGTAACTCCGGTAATCAACTGCAGGGGTACATATACAATATTCAGCGGTTCGCTGATGCTTCCCGAAGCAAGAATGGCAATGGTTGAGGCAAGCAAACGTTATGTCCACATGGACAAGTTAATGGATGGTGTAGGCAGGAGACTTTCGGAATTGACCGGCGCGGAATGGGGAATTATTTCGACCGGGTGTGCAGCTTGTGTTGTTGGCGCTGCCTGTGCGTGTGTTGCCGGGGCGGATCCTGAAAAAATGGCATTAATCCCTGACCTCAGAACTATGAAAAACGAATGTATTGTTCCCAGGAACCATCGGAATGTCTATGACCGCGCAATCTGGATGGCAGGCCTCAAGATGGTCGAGATTGAAACGGCTGAGGAAATGGAAGCGGCAGTCAACGACAGAACAGCCATGATCACTTTCGCCGGCCAGTCTTTTGGCAGGGGCATTTCTCTCGAGGATATTGTACGTATCGCGAAAAAACACAATATTCCTACATTAGTTGATGCCGCAGCCGAACGACCCGATGTGCCGAATGTTTATATCGAAGCCGGTGTCGATCTTGTAGCCTACAGCGGCGGCAAGTGCCTGAGAGGCCCGCAGGCGTCAGGACTGCTCCTCGGCCGCAAAGACCTGTGCCAGGCGGCTTTCTTGAATCTTGCGCCTCATCATTCATTCGGCCGTCCCATGAAGGGTGGCAAGGAAGAAATTATGGCGTTATTAACCGCCGTAGACATGTGGATTAACGGCCGCGACCATGAAGCCGAGTGGCAGGAATGGTTAAAGAATTTTGAGTATATATCCGAAAAAATCACCCAGGTTTCAACCGTTAAGACAGAAGTGATCGAGCCGAGAGGCCGCGCCAATGTCGCTCCTCGACTGTCTGTCACCTGGGACCAAAATACGGTCAAGATAACACCGGGTGAAGTTGGTGACCAGCTGATTAATGGAACTCCGAGTATTGCAATGCCGGGGGGAAGAGGCGGTATGTCCATTATGTCCTACATGATGGAAGAAGGAGATGAAATTCCCGTTGCCAAGAGACTTCATGAGATACTGTCAAGCGCGGTTTGAACAGAAAATGTATAGGCGAATTGACTTTAGAAGTAATTAATAGAGGAGGGATGGTTTGAAAAAAAGCAAAAAGACTTTGCTTGTGCTGTGTCATGCCGCTTTCAGTCTGTTTATAACTGTGCTGCTTACGACCTGCTTTATGCCTGACGCTTTTGCAGCGCCTGGCGGCATAATGGTCGGAAAGACGATGTACCTGTCCGGTCAGGGGTCGCGTACTCCCGATGGGAAACTCCCGGATACCTTTTCGGAAGAGGTCAGGCAGTGTCTGGAAAATATCCGCAGCAACCTGGAAAAAGCGGGACTGGACATGGAAAATGTAGTGAAATCCTTTGTATACCTCGATGACATAGGAAACTTCGGCGCTATGAACGAGGTTTACAAACAGTATTTCAAAAAAAATCCTCCGGCCCGTACCACTGTTGGTGTGAAATGGATTCCGGGCGGTTCTCATGTTGAGATAACCTGCATTGCGTACAGCGACCTTTCGGAAAAGAAGTGCCTCGGAACCGAAAAGTTTTACGGTCTCCCTTTCAGTCCCGGTGTCATCGCAGGCAAAACTCTCTATATCGCCGGACAGGGCGATCATATTGATGAGGATGCTTCACGACCGCCTACTTTCGAAGATCAGGTGAAAAACTGTATGGCCAA
>JABHYP010000185.1 GCA_018656855.1 Candidatus Latescibacterota bacterium
GATACGTATATTTGATTATGCCCAGAATCCCCAGGCGGCTTCCGACGCGCCCCGATGGTGTGTTTTACAGCATCTCGATGTTGCGCTTGAGCCTGGTTTTGACAGCGAAGTTCTGGATGAACTTTCTAAACGAGGTCATCAGCTTCATGTAGGTAAAAAAGAGGCATTTTACGGTGGTGCGCAGTTAATCTACAAACTTGATGACGGGTATTTCGCAGCTTCCGATTCCAGGAGAGACGGTCAGGCTGTGGGTTTTTAATAATTCAGAAGGATGAATACTTGATTTTCGATACTTATTTCTGAAATATATCAACGATCGTGGGACAAAGGACCACCATAAATCATCTTGACTTGAATGCGTGAATAGCTTACTGTTAGTAAGATAACTTTACATACTGCTCAAAGCATTAGTAATGACATTAATAATCCCGGAAAAAAACGAATTATCAAAATAAATAACAGGAGCTTGGAGAGATGGATCAGGTTGACAATTCATTGATCGGTAAACTCAACAAGATAGGTGTCGCGCTTTCTTCTGAGCATAATCTCAGCAGACTGCTCGAAATGATAGTAAAGGAACTGCGATCGTTTACCAATTCCGACGGTGGAAGTTTATACATTAGGGTGGACGATGAACTTTCTTTTGAGGTAGCGCAAAACGATACTTTTGCTCGCCGAACTGGGAATGTGCCCTTTAAATCTTTCAGACTTCCGATAGATCATAAAAGTATTGCCGGACATGTCGCCTCAACGGGAGATATTCTCAATATTCCTGACCTTGACAAACTCAGTGAGGATGAGGTTCCTTTCAGGCTCACGACAATGCGTGAATTTGATAAAAAAATGGATTACAAAACAGTTTCTATGCTTTTAGTACCCATGCGGAACCACAAGGATGAGATTATCGGCGTAGTTCAACTTATCAACTCTCTTGATGAGCAGAATAATCCCATCCCCTTTGAAAAAAACGTCGAAGGACTCGTCATCTCCATTGCTTCACAAGCGGCAGTTGCAATTTGCAACTCCGTGCTTATACAGGATATTAAGAATCTGTTTGAAAGCATTGTAACCTATTCCGCAGAGGCGATTGATGCACGAAGTCCGCATACTGCCGGACATTCAGAGCGTGTCTCGGCGCTTGTTATAAAACAGGCGGAATTTATCAATGACCAGAAAGACGGTCCTCTGGCAGATATAAATTATTCGGAGGAAGAAATAAACGAATTGCGAATTGCTTCTCTGCTTCATGACATCGGGAAAATAGGTGTTAAGGAAAGAGTGCTTGATAAGGCAAACAAGCTGTCTGACGAAAAAGTTGAAGCTATTGTCAACAGGTTCGCCTTCATAAATCGCGACATTGAGAACAGTACTAATTTAAAGAAACTTGAATCTCCGGAATTATCAAAAGAAGATATTGAAACACTCGATACTGAAACGAGAGACAAAATTGCGGAAATTGATGCAGATATTGAACTGATTATCAAACTGAATATACCTAAATACTATTCTGATGAGGAAGGTGAACACCTTGAACAAATAGCAAAAAAGAAATACATCGATATTAACGGCGACGAAAAACCATATATTGATTCTGAAGAGCTTGAAAATTTGAAGGTGAAAAAAGGAAACCTTACCGAGAAAGAAAGAAATGAAATTCAGGGCCATGTACGCCATACGTTAAATATTCTTGACAAAATCCCGTTTACTGAAGAATTGAAGAGTATTCCGACTATAGCTGCCGCACATCATGAGATGTTAAACGGAAGCGGATACCCGAATGGAATCAAGGGAGAGGATATTTCTTTCCAGTCAAGAATTGTTGCAATCGCTGATATTTATGATGCCCTCACTGCTAAAGACAGGCCATACAAACCACCGCTTCCGCTTGAAATTACCCTGAAAATCCTCAGAGAAGAGGCCGATAACAACAAGCTGGATCAAAACCTGGTTAATCTCTTCATTTCAGAAGAAATTTATTCGAAAGTATGAAAGGTATTTTATTCCTTAAAGCTGATTAAAAAATCAGCTGAAAGCGAATAGGATTACTATTAATACGCCACATATTAATATTTATAATGCCTTGGTATTAAGGTAGATATAAATAGTACTTCAGATAATACTTTAAATATTTCATTTTTTTTAATCACATGTAAGGAGGTTTCTGTGAATCAAACATTGCTTTTAATTAAACCTAATGTAGTAAAAAATAATATGGTAGGTGAAGTCATAGCATCTCTTGAGAAAAATGGACTCGTCATCGAAAATATGAAAATGGAGAAACTTACTACAAGACGTGCAAAAGAATTTTATTCTGTCCACAAAGGAAAGCCATTTTTTGATAAACTTGTTGAATTTATGACTTCCGGATCGATTGTTGAAATTATTCTTGAGGTGTCGGAAGAAAATCGTAATAGAAACATCGTAGAGTATGTACGCAAGGTTATCGGAAACACTGATCCGGAAAAAGCCGGGCACGGAACGATAAGGAGCAGATTCGGAGATTCTGTTACTGAGAATGCAGTTCATGCTTCTGATTCTGCCGAAAATGCCGTATGGGAAATTGAATTTATGTTCGGAAGTGGTTGAGTAGTAGTCGCAAAAACTTAAATAACAAGAATATACTGTAAAAAGTAAAGTTGTGAAAAAACCGTGGAGTCAGGGCTGGAAAATCCTATTTTTGACTCCAATATCCTAATCACTGAATTCTGGTATCAGTGAATATTTGGTAGTAGCCAGGATAATTAATAACTTGACATATTTATTATAATTTAGTATTTTTTTGCGGACATATTTTATGAAACTTGAGATTTTTGAGGATAACAGAAAGAGGGATGTTATCAAGGTTGACAGCAGCCCTCAAGACCTTGATGTTGATAGTAAAGAATTTTCCTTCTGTGATGAAATACACTTGAACTGTAATTTTCAACGCGATGTAGATATTGTCAGTCTTCAGTGCGAGGTTCGGTCTCGTGTGAGACTCGAATGCTCAAGGTGTCTCGATGAATTTGAAAGGGATATAAAAGAACAGTTTTCACTTGTCGCAAGAAGGCTAAGAAAAGGTGAAATACTTCCAGATTATTCAGAGAATGAAGATGATGATGAAAAAAATCTTATCATTATCGAGCATAACACAAACGTTATTGATGTAACCGATTTAGTGCGCGATGCAGTTATATTTTCAATTCCCTTTAATCCTGTTTGTAAAGAATCCTGCAAGGGATTATGCAATATATGCGGTAATAATCTGAATGAAAAGGAATGCGGTTGTAAAAAGGAAACAATTAATTCAGCCTGGAAAGACCTTTCAGGCTTGTTTGATAAGTAATCTTTAAGTCATTTTATTAAACGTGGCAAAGAAAATAAAAGAATAAATACTTAATTTTCAATAATAAATACAGAATTATCACAACGTACCAACAAAATAAGATAAAAAACCGAAAGGAATCTATAATGGCAGTACCTAAAAGAAAAACCTCAAAATCTCGCAAAGGAATGCGCAGATCTCACTGGAAAATTGACCTACCCCCTATGGCTAAATGTGACCACTGTGGTCAACCGGTTATGCCTCATAGAGTTTGTCCGGGATGCGGTTATTACAAAGACAGGCAAGTTATTGAGCCCCAAGAGGCTTGATAAGTATCGGAATGTCAGATCGAATAATACGAATAGCAGTTGATACGATGGGCGGGGATAATGCTCCCGATGTGCTTGTTGAAGGAAGCATTGTTGCGTTATACGCTTATCCCGATGTGAGAATAACGCTTGTAGGGGACAAGAAAAAAACTGAGGATTCCCTTAACCGCTTTGAAAGATCGACTCCACCCGGCAAATCAGCCGAATTTCTCAAATCCGATACTCTTTCAATCAGGGACAGGATACGTATTGTGCATGCGGATGAGGTCATTGAAATGTCCGATTCTCCGGCAAAAGCAATTCGTACCAAGAAAAATTCTTCAGTTGTAGTAGCAAATAAACTCTGCAGGTCAGGAGAGGAAGATGCGGTAATATCAGCGGGAAACACCGGCGCGGCAATGGCTTCTTCCCTCCTGTATATGGGCAGACTTAAAGGCGTGATGCGGCCGGCTATTTTAGGTGTTTTGCCGTCGAAAAAAAACACGATAGCCGTTCTTGACCTCGGTGCAAATCCGGATTGTAAACCGGAGCATCTGTATCAATTCGGTGTGATGGCTTCTATATATGTTTCTAATGTACTCAGTTACAGCAATCCGCGGGTTGGTCTTTTGAATATTGGTGAAGAACGAACCAAAGGAAACGAACTGACAACTAATGCGTATGGCCTTTTTGAGAAGTCTGATTTGAATTTCATTGGAAATGTGGAGGGACGTGATGTTTTCGAAGGTATTGCTGATGTTGTGGTTTGTGATGGTTTTGTCGGCAATGTGCTTTTAAAAGTTAGCGAGAGCGTTTTCAACTTGTTTACTCATAAGCTGAAGAAAAAAATATCCGATAAATTCCTAACTAAAGCGGCCGCGATGATTTTAAAACCTGTCTTTAGTGAAATTAAACTTCAGATGACTCCTGAGGACTATGGTGGAGCCCAGCTTCTCGGTGTGGATGGTGTTTCAATTATCTGTCATGGAAATTCATCGCCAATCGCAATTAAAAATGCAGTGCGAGTGGCTCGCCATCTGGTGCTTGAGGAAGTGAACGATCAGATCAAATCTGAGATTTCAAAGAAAAGTAGTGAACGGAATGAATAATTATCCAACTATTACAGGTCTTGGTTTTGCAGTCCCCGAAGATGTATGGGACAACCACCGTCTTGAGAAACTTGTCGACACAACCGATGATTGGATACGTTCGCGGACGGGTATAGTAACGCGCCACATAGCGAGCAAGAAAGACAGCACAGCCTCTCTTGGCGCCGAAGCGGCTCGCAATGCCCTTCATAATGCCGGTTTGGACCCACTTGAAATTGATGTCATTATCGTCGCTACCATGACACCGGAAATGCTGTTTCCTTCAACAGCATGTTTTATACAGAAATCCATCGAAGCGAAAAATGCTGCTGCATTTGATATTTCGGCAGCGTGCACCGGATTTATTTACGCTCTTTCGATCGGTTCTTCAATGATAACCTCCGGTGCAGCAGAAAATATCCTGATAATAGGCGCTGAAACGCTTTCACGCATCGTTGACTGGGAAGATAGAAACACCTGTGTACTGTTCGGTGATGGCGCAGGAGCTGCTGTTCTGTCGAAAAATGGCAAGGGCGGCAGGATTGTTGATACTATTATTCGGTCTGACGGATCGAAGGCGAAACTTCTGTACATGCCGGGCGGCGGTTCATTACATCCGGCAAGTGAAGACACTGTGCGCGATCGGATGCATTATCTCAAAATGTCCGGAAAGGGCCTTTACAAGGAAGCAACGACATCCATGGCTGATGGCGCCGTCAGGATTCTGGAAAAAAACGGCCTAGATATTGGTGATATGGATTTGCTCGTACCGCATCAGGCAAATATTCGGATTATTCTCAGCACTGCAAAAAAACTTGATATATCGGCTGAAAAAGTTTACGTTAATATAGAGAAATACGGAAACACATCGGCAGCTACTATACCTATAGCGCTCTCAGAAGCTTGCGATGAAGGTAAGATTGTTAATGGGAGCAATGTTGTGCTGGTTGGCTTTGGCAGTGGAATGACTTGGGGTGCAAGCCTTTTGAGGTATTAGCGATGAAAAAAGCGTTTATATATCCCGGACAGGGTTCACAAGTACTTGGTATGGGTGCATGTGTTGCAGATACTTTTCCGGAAGCAGCTTCTGTTTTTGATTGTGCATCAAACCTGGCGGGGTATGATATAAAACTGCTTTGTACCGTTGGGCCTATTGAAAAGCTGTCACAGACACAATTCACTCAACCCGCTTTGTATACTGTGGAAGCGGCAATCACAGATGTTTTGAAAGCCAGAGGTATTCATACGGAATGCACGGCCGGGCATAGCCTCGGC
>JABHYP010000186.1 GCA_018656855.1 Candidatus Latescibacterota bacterium
AGCGGGGCTAGTGATGGTGAGTCGGGTCTCTATGTGAGAGGTGGAACGCCCGATCAGAATCTGGTGCTTTTCGATGGTATGACCATGTATCATGTTGACCACTTCTTTGGTTTTTTCAGCGCATTTAATGCGGATGCTATCAAGGACATTCAGGTGTATAAGGGTGGTTTCCCGGCCGAATATGGTGGGAGAACGTCCAGTGTTGTAAACCTTACCGGCAAATCAGGTAGCATGAGCAAACAGGAATATGGTTTCGGCGGCAATCTTCTTAGTGTTCATGGAAATTATGAAACACCTCTTCCCAACAACCTGGGCAGTTTCCTGGTTGCCGGACGGCGCTCATACACGGATTTTATTCAAAGCGACCTATATAACAGCATATACGAGCTTACTACTGGAGAAGAATCGGCAAATAGAAGAGGCGGCATGAGGGGTGGTGGATCCAGAGGAGGTGGAGGCCCACTCGCCACCGAGTTCAATCCCGGTTTTTATTTCCACGATTTCAACAGTAAAATAACATTGAATCCTACAGAAAAAGATATTATCGCTTTCAGTGTATACCACGGTCGTGATTTTCTCGATAAATCGCGAGACAACAGCGGACTCAGGCTTCGGTTTTCCGACACCGATAATGAAGCGACTGTAGAAACGACCGATCTTACCCGATGGGGAAATATTGGTTTCAGCGGTAAATATACTCGATACTGGAACGACCGTATTCAAACAAATCTTCTTGCGGCTTATTCGAAATATTTCAGCGAATTCGACAGAAACTCCAATATCAACGAAATTTTCAGCTCACTGAATGACAGCCTGAATGTGCGGCGCGGAATAGCGACAGCAAGCGAAGAGGATAACACGGTCAAGGATTTAACCGTTAAATTCGATACAGACTGGCATATTTCACAGTCACAAACAATTAAACTGGGAGGCGGCACTTCGCTGTTCGATGCCGCCTATACTTCCAGCCTGAACGACACGACACAGATATTGAACCGCGAAAGCAATACTCTGCAGCAATATATATATGCTCAGGACACATGGAAGATACATGACTGGGCGCTGACATTAGGATTCAGAAGTACCTTTTACCAGGAAACGAATGATATGTACTATGAGCCCCGCGCTTCGGCGATTTACAATCTCACTGACAAGATAAAGTTTAAAGGCGCCTGGGGACATTATTACCAGTTTGTTAACCGTATTACAAATGAAAACGTGCTGGAAGGAAGCCGTGATTTCTGGGTTTTGTCGGATGAGACACTCAAACCCGGTTTTGCCAAGCATCAAATTTTTGGAGCGAGCTATGAAAATTGGGGATGTTATTTCAGTACGGAGGCTTATCACAAGGATCTCAAGAATCTGGTTGAATATACACGCCGTTTCAGTGGCAGAGCCGATTATCAGGATTATTTTTACTTAGGAGAAGGTACGGCGCGGGGAATAGAATTTCTTGCTCAGAAGAAAAAGGGTGCTTTCACAGGATGGATGGGATATACTCTCGCCGAGATTGACAACCTCTTTCCCGGCTTTAACGATGGCAAAGAATTCCCGGCAGATCACGACCGTCGTCATGAAATTAGCGTTGTGGGAAAATATACCTGGGGACTGTGGACATTCTCGGCAACGTGGGTATATGCTTCGGGCAAAGCGTATACTGCCCCTGAAAGCCAGTATTCCATGACACTTCTCGACGGTGAATCGATCAGTTACATACATGTAAGTGATAAAAACGCCAACCGCCTGCCAGATTATCACCGGCTAGATATAAGCGGATCAAGGCGCTTCGAGGTCGATGCATGGATTGCTGATGTGGGTATCAGTGTTTTTAACACTTACAACCATAAAAATGTCTGGTATCGCGAGTATGGTCTCGATACGGTGCCGGTCACTGTAACCGACGCCCTGATGCTCGGGTTTACACCGACTATTTATATGCAATTTAAACACAAGTGAGAACAATCATGAGGGCAGTACATCTTGTTTATATAATGATTATCCTGTCTTATGTTTCAGGCTGCAGCGAGGACTCGTTACTTTCACCCTCAGTCGATCAGGTAGTTATTGAAGGTTATCTTTATGCGGGTGAGCCTGTCGATGATATACGATTAACGAAAACACTGCCGCTGGGTAGTGAGGATATCGCACCGCCTGTCAACAATGCGACCGTATATTTGCTCAAAAATAGCATACGGTATGATTTATCATCAGTTTCCGGCGGTGAAGGTTATTACCAGTACACGGAGAATGATCTGACAGTCGATGCCGGGGATGAATTCGAGCTTTTCGTCGAATACGGTGGAAATGTTGCATCAGGTAAAACGGTTGTTCCTCCAGCACCGGGAAATATCTTACTTTCATCGAATGTTATTTCTGTACCTACAGAATTTTATCCTGGTGAAACAAATATTGAAAATGAAAATTATCGTATTGATATAAGCTGGGAAGAGAATACTTCCGCACTTTTTTTTGTCGCAGTTGAGAATCTTGAATATGATCCCGATCCTATAGAATTCTCTTTTGGCAAGTTCGATACGGGTGAAAGCGGCCGCCGTTTTTTATCTGCTCCGAGAAATACGAACGAATTCAGCATAACATTCAGGAATTTGAACTTTTACGGTGAACACCGTATTCGTGTCTATCGTGTCAACCAGGAATATGCAGATTTATACACATC
>JABHYP010000187.1 GCA_018656855.1 Candidatus Latescibacterota bacterium
CTGCCGAGGGCGATATTAATGTCGGTTATTCTTCAGAGCTTTCCGCTGTCGGAGCCTACATGCCCATCAGGAATTATGAATATATCGAGGTCAAGGGCAACCAGATGGCCGGGACAGTTCTCAACGCCCTGCCGGAGATTCAAACCTCAGGAAATCATGACATTCAAATTGCAACTGACTTTTTCGACTATCCGCTCAGGGAAAGTTTCCCGGTTACGCTCGAACAGGCTGAAAAAGCCGCTGATGCAGCACAGGAGAAACTAGCCGCGCTCGAAAACGAAAAAAACCTCAAAAACACCAGAATACTTGACAATGTTCGTGTTGAAATCTTTCAAACCGGCCAGCGTCTCCGCACAGCAAGACGGTTTTATTCACGCGAACACAGGGCGGAAACCGTATCCATCGAACAGCAGGCCATCCTCATCGGTGACGCTGTCTTTGTCGCTTTGCCGGGCGAAGTATTTTCTGAAATCGGACTTGCGGTAAAAGAAGGTTCTCCACTCGAGAAGACGTTTGTCATAGGAATTGCAAACGGGTATGCCGGTTATCTGCCAACTACCAGGGAATTTATCGAAGGCAACTATGAAGTGGACGGGAGCAGGTACAGCCCGAAAGCGGAAACGGTTTGTATCGGCTCATCGTTGGATTTGATACGGCGGTTAGTTAAATAAGCATTTTATTTAATAGCAATTTGTTTCATTAATGGCGTCAGATTATAAGTACCTCTGTAATATTTTACGTCAATAATATCTGTATCGCTTTTATCTTTATTAGTAGTAAATTTATAATTGCCTTCGTTGCAAGCATCCGCAAAACTACTATTTCCAATCATAGTTGTTTCTAAAAAATCTGCAACATTCGACTCTGTCCATCTTCTCCACCCGACAAATGCATGACCCGGCACAAGAACTATCAGTGGTTCTAAACCAATATTTTCAAGCGCTGATGCAAACAATACAGCTCCATCGATACAATTTGCACTACCAAGTTCCAGGGCATCTTGAGGTAACCGTATACGTTGGGTAATTCCATCCGGGTAGGATATTGTTGAATTCACATAATCAATATTATAATCATTTTGCAGCGCAAGATAAATTGCTTTAACCTGAGCGTTAACCAGATCATAATTATAGGATATTGTAAGAGTATAGGTTACTGTTTTTGGAGTCAGAAATGAAAACGAATTATCAAATTCTAAATAATAATTACCAGACTTATTAATTATTTCAGAAAAAGAGTCCTGTTGAACTTTCCCGGAATCGTAAAGAATTTCTTCATCTTCTAATAGTAGTTGAACAATTATTTCATGACCCAAAAAACCACCCTCTGCACTGAAAGAACCGGAGATTACACATCCTTTCATATAATCAATATCAATATAACCTAATGGAACAATTTCTTGTTGGCCGGTTGAAACATCAATTGAATATCTAAATGGACCCTTTTGTTCTTTTTTATAGCCGTCTTCTGTATCGCTTCCCTGATAACCTACAAATTCAGATTCAGGATGATATTTTTTAGCCGAACTGATAAGTTTATCTATTTCAGAAACGTGAGGTGTTACCCATGTAACAAGTAACGGCAGATATTCAGTATTCAATAACATGACATCCTTGGCTAACATCTGGCGTGTATAAGTTTGAGCAAAAATTTCAGTATTTGTATTTTCTTGAATTTGCGAAGCTTTAACCGAAATCTGGACTGTTTTATTTTCATTAAATTTGTTGAGTTCTTCAGTAGATAGTACCGGAGTTGTATTTACTAATTCCGAATCGTTTGCTGCGATTGTTACCATTTCTGTTATTTCATTTGTATAGTTTTCAATTTTAACTGATAATTTTAGCTGGATAGGTTGGTTATTATTGTTGTTGATATTTACTTCAATTAGCCCGCATTCATTATTATTGCATAATTTCGCAAAGTTGTTCAAAAAAGCCGTAGGAATGGTGTCTTCAACAGTTACGGAAATACTGATTTTTTCAATTTCAATTTGAGCATTGTTGTTTGAAGGCGATGTAGGATTATCATTTTTACTGCACGACAGTAATATGAAATTGAAGATTATAAAAATTGCATAGAAACATTTCAAAGTAACTTTTCGATTAAACATTTTTATTTGACATTCTCCATATTATCATACTTTCTTTGCTCGTGCAAAGAAAGTACCAAAGAAAGCACTCCCTATGAAAAGCCTTGTTCCTCATTCGTTTCCATTTTTCGGGAATTACAGAACTCACGGAACTCCGTTCCGCTCAGACAGGCTGCAATTCTTCATCCGAAAAATCCTCACGAATGAGGGGCTTTTCAACGGGTATTATAAACAATACAGAAGAGGCTCCGTTATAAAATAGTGCAAAGAACTTCTCCCTGAGAAATTCCCGTGCGATGCGGAGGATTTCAGATAAGGATTTCAGCCTGTGTGAGCGAAGCGAGTTCTGAAATCCCAGAAATCTTTCGCAGTGAGTACGGATACGGATTTCTCCGGAGTGCCCTTTCTTTGGTTCGTTTCTTTGGGCAAGCAAAGAAATGAACAAGGAAAAAGTTATTTAAAAGAATTTTACGTTCGTAATTGTGTGAACGCATAATATAATAATAATTATTTCATATTATTTCAACGTAAACTAAATTATTTCTTTACGATTAAGATGTTTTTTTCCAAATCCGACATGTAGAAACACCTATCAATCGATTCATCTTTTTAAAGTGATGTATTAAACATTCCTTATCTGTTTGTGCCATATCCGTGTCTATCCGTGTTCATCCGCGGCAATTATTCCTCAGTAACAGGAAATTCGGTTATCCTTAGTTTCGCCGAACCGTAAGGGACGAGTTCCACCTCTTCCACCGGACTGTCCGTTGCAACCGGACTCACAGGCGGCGGCGCTGCCGATGCGCCATCCATTCCCCAGGACGGCAGCTCTCGCGCCTTAGCTGAGATTGTCACAGGTGCGTTTATTTCGGAAAAGCAGGGCATACGAATCGAGTGTTCGGTCACATCGAGCGATTTTTCGGGATTATCCGCATCGAGCACGAGGGCGTAATTCCATTTTGTCCTCGGGTGGACCTCGTAATCTGCATGAGGCGCTTCGCCGCCGATTTGTTTCCACATTGAGCCTATCCTGAGTGAAAATGTAAGAGGCCCCCGGTGGATAGCGGCCGAATTATTGTACCGGCGGGATACCCTCAGTCTCATGGGAAGATTGAGTGTCACTTTATCATTATCGCTCCATGCTCTTTTGATGATATGAAATGTTCCGGGCTCCGCTTTCTTCGGACTTTCCGAGTTTATGGAAATCCCGGCGCCTTCCGCCCAGCCCGGTATACGGAGATATAGCGGGAAAGCGGCTGTCCCTGAAGTCCTGATTACCCATTCGATTACGCCCGAGAAAGGATAGTTTGTATTTTCAGTGATGGTTACGGGCCTGGAACCAAGGGTTGTCGACACCTCGGAAGGTCCGTGGGCGATTGCCGCCACACCACCGTCCGGCGTTCCCATCCACATATGCGATACGAAGTTCGGCCAGCCCTGGCTGAAATTGGCGGCACAGCACTTGTAGTTGGGAGCGAGCCCGTAAATATTTGCCTCCGGGCCGTTTGTCCAGCCGCGTTCAGCAACCGAACACAGCACCTGATTCGCCTGCTGGTCGTACTGGTGCGCCCACATATCCGCAGTAAAGGCTCCCGGCAGATTGTTGTAACAGAGTGATTCGAGACGGTCGGCGAAGGCTGTTTTCCCAAAGAGCGAGGAGAGTACCTCAAGCGAGTACATGTATTCCACTACAGCGCAGAGTTCTGTTCCCCGTGAGGGATTCAGTCCGGCGAGATGCTCATCCCCTGTGAAAAGCCCTGTGGAGCATCCATGGAACCTGTCGAGCATTTCCATTGCCTGCACAGACGCTTTACTGTCCTCATTGTTTCCGGAAAAGAGACTC